>JAOUJD010000357.1 GCA_029883565.1 Burkholderiaceae bacterium | reverse complement strand
TGTCGGGCTACGGTGTGCTGCACCGGCAGGTCATCGACGTCTCGTTCTGGAGCTTCGTGATCATCGGTGCCGGTGCGATCGGCTGCGTCGGCGGCGGACAGCTCTCGCGCTTCGTCGGCAGCGCGCGGGTGGCGTTCGCGCAGCTGTCGCTGTCCGGCCTGTGCTGCCTGCTGTCGCCCTTCGCCTTCGCCGTCCCCGCGCCGGCCTTCCTGGCATTCATGGTCTTCTGGGGGATCGTCGTGGTGGGCGATTCGCCGCAGTTCTCGGCCCTCAATGCCGCGACCGCGCCGAAGGAATTCGTCGGCTCGGCGCTGACCATCGTGAACTGCATCGGCTTCGCGATCACCGTGGTGAGCGTGCAGGTGGCGACGTGGCTTTCGGATCGCTTGCCGATCGAGGCGTGGTTCGTGCCCGTCGCGGTCGGACCGGCGCTCGGCTTGCTGGCCCTGCTCCGGCTGGTGCGCCGCTGAGCCCCCTCGCGTACCAAGATGCGGAAGGGGTCGTTCGTCAACGGCGAATTGTTCCGCCCCCCGTTCCGCGCGATGCTTGCGCGTTCGCGTCCCGCGCGCCCCACACGGAGTGAGTCATGCCGAGCAGCACCGACGACCGGTTCCACGACATCCGCGACGCCGTGCGCGACCTGTGCGCGCAGTTCCCGGACGAGTACCACCGCGAGGTCGACGAAAAGCGCGGCTACCCGGAGGAATTCGTCGATGCGCTGACCAAGGCAGGCTGGCTGGCGGCGCTCATCCCCACCGACTACGGCGGCTCCGGGCTGGGTCTGGCCGAGGCCAGCGTGATCATGGAGGAGATCAACCGGGCGGGCGGCAATTCGGGCGCGTGCCACGGCCAGATGTACAACATGGGCACCCTGCTGCGTCACGGGTCGGAGGAGCAGAAGCAGAAGTACCTGCCGCGCATCGCCAGCGGCGAGCTGCGGCTGCAGTCGATGGGGGTCACCGAGCCCACCACCGGGACGGACACCACCAAGATCAAGACGACCGCGGTGCGCAAGGGCGACCGCTACGTAGTGAACGGCCAGAAGGTGTGGATCTCGCGCATCCAGCACTCGGACCTGATGATCCTGCTCGCCCGGACCACCCCCCTCGCCGAGGTGAAGAAGAAGTCCGAGGGCATGTCGATCTTCCTCGTCGACCTGCACCAGGCGATCGGCCACGGCCTGACCGTGCGGCCGATCCGCAACATGGTCAACCACGAGACGGCGGAACTGTTCTTCGAGAACCTCGAGATCCCGGCCGAGAACCTGATCGGCGAGGAAGGCCGCGGCTTCAAGTACATCCTCGACGGGCTCAACGCCGAGCGCACGCTGATTGCCGCCGAGTGCATCGGGGACGGCTACTGGTTCATCGACCGCGTCACCAGGTACGCGAAGGACCGCGTGGTGTTCGGCCGGCCCATCGGCCAGAACCAGGGCGTGCAGTTCCCGATCGCGGAGGCGTTCATCGAGGTGGAAGCGGCCAACCTGATGCGCTGGAAGGCATGCGAACTGTTCGACGCCCACCAGCCGTGCGGCGCCGAGGCGAACATGGCGAAGTACCTGGCTGCCAAGGCCTCGTGGGAAGCGGCCAACGCCTGCCTGCAGTTCCACGGCGGCTTCGGCTTCGCCGCCGAGTACGACGTCGAGCGCAAGTTCCGCGAGACGCGGCTCTACCAGGTCGCGCCGATCTCGACCAACCTGATTCTGTCCTACGTGGCCGAGCACCTGCTCGGACTGCCACGCTCGTTCTGAGGCCTGCATGGCGAACCCCTCCCGCCCGCTGGACGGCATCACCATCGTCTCCCTCGAACAGGCCATCGCGGCGCCCTTCTGCACGCGCCAGCTGGCCGACCTCGGCGCCCGCGTCATCAAGATCGAGCGCCCGAAGGTCGGCGACTTCGCGCGCGACTATGACCACCGCGTCAAGGGACTCGCCTCGCACTTCGTGTGGACCAACCGCGCCAAGGAGAGCCTCACGCTCGACGTGAAGCATCCGCGCGCGGCCGAGATCATGCAGCGCCTGCTGGAGCGCGCGGACGTGCTGGTGCAGAACCTCGCGCCGGGCGCCGCCGCGCGGCTCGGGCTGTCGTACGACGCGCTGCATCCGGTGCTGCCCAGGCTGATCGTCTGCGACATCTCCGGATACGGCGACGATCGCGAGCGCCCGGGCCCCTACCGCGACAAGAAGGCCTACGACCTGCTGATCCAGAGCGAATCGGGCTTCCTGTCGGTCACGGGAACGAAGGACGAACCGGCCAAGGCTGGCTGTTCGATCGCGGACATCGCCGCCGGCATGTACGGTTACTCCAACGTCCTGGCGGCGCTGCTCCAGCGCGGCAGGACCGGCGAAGGCTGCCGCATCGACATCTCGATGCTCGAGAGCATGGCCGAGTGGATGAGCTTC
>JAOUJD010000356.1 GCA_029883565.1 Burkholderiaceae bacterium | reverse complement strand
GGGTAGTGCGCTACACGGTAGGCAACCCGGCCGCCGAGATCAGCGCCGCCGCCGCGAGGAGCAAGGCCGACCTGATCGTGATGGGATCCCACGGCCGCTCGGCCCTGAAGGGCTTGCTCGTCGGCTCGGTCACGAATGCGGTTCTGGCTCAGACCCGAACACCCATCCTGCTGCTGCGCGCGCGCGAGAAACCACCGGCCGACTCGCTGAAACTCGGCATCGCCATTGACGGCAGCAAGTTCGGCCGCGAGGCCGTGCGTTTCGTGCTGCGTCATCGCGACCTGTTCGGTGCGAAGCCGAACATCACGCTGATCCACGTCGTCGCCGACTTCGCCGGTGCGCTGATGCCGGACATGGCCGGGATCGCCCTGCCTGCCTATTCGGAAGAGGACATCCGCGCGATGCAGAAGCGGGCATTCGATGCGGCGCTCGGGCCCGTGCGGAAGCTCTTCGCCAAGGCGGGCCTTGCCGCCGACGAAGTCTGCCTGGCCGGCAATGCCGGCGATGAAATCGCCGCCTTCGCGAAGAAGAAGAAGCTCGACCTGGTGGTGATGGGCTCGCACGGCTATGGCGCGTTCAAGGCCGCCGTGATGGGATCGGTAGCGACGCGGGTCGCAGCGACCTCGGACGTCCCGCTGCTGCTGGTGCGTCACGCCTGACACCGGCGACCCCGGCGCGAGCGCCGGGGTGACGCCTGGCGAGGGAGGCCTGGCGCTCGCGGGAGGGCGCGTCGCGGCCGCTCGGGCTGCGCGCGGGGCTGCCGGATCAAGGGTTTCCGAGCACGGGCAGGCGCCCCGTCTGCAACAATGGCGGCCGTGACCGCGCCGCCTTCCCGCCTGCCCAGTTCGCTGCTTGCTTGGTACTTCGTCGTCACCTGGGGATCCGGCTACCTGGCCACCAAGGTCGGTCTGCAGTACGCCCCGCCGTTCACCTTCCTTTCGCTGCGTTTTGCCTTCGGGCTGCTGCTCGTGGTGCCGATCGCGCTGGCCGTGCGCCCACGCTGGCCAGGCACGCCGTCCGAGTGGTTCCACGTGGCGCTCGCCGGACTGCTGATGCACGCAGTGAACCTCGGCGGCAGCCACTACGCGCAGTACCTCGGCATGTCGGCCGGGATCGCCGCACTCGTGCTGGCGCTGCAGCCGCTCGTCACTGCGATGGTCGCCGCTCCGCTGCTGGGCGAACGCCTGATGCGTCCCCAGTGGATCGGCGTCGCGCTCGGCCTGTTCGGCGTCGCCCTCGTCGTGTGGCACAAGGTCGACGTCAACGCCCTGACGGGCGGCGCCCTCCTCGCGGCGGCCATCGCGCTGGGTGCGATCACGGGCGGCACCCTGTACCAGCGCATCTTCTGTCCGGCAGTGGACCTGCGGGCGGCATCGGTGGTCCAGTTCGTCGCGTCGCTCGTCGTGCTCGCGCCGCTCGCATGGTGGGTGGAAGGCTTCCGCTACACGGCGGCCTGGCCGATGTTCGGCGCGATCGCCTTTCTCGTGATCTTCGCCTCGATCCTCGCCGTGAACGCCCTGCACACGCTGATGCGGCGCGGGGAAGCGACCCGCGTCACCAGCCTGCTGTACCTGACGCCGATCATCGCCGTCGTGCTCGAGTGGGCGATGTTCGGCGTGCGGCCCACCGTGCTGACCACGCTCGGCATCGCGGTCACCTGCGCCGGCGTCGCCATGGTGGCGTGGCGCCCGCGCGGGCGGCCGGCGCAAGAGGCCGCGCAATGAAGCTCGGCATGCCGCACATCATGGTGTTCGTCGTGCTGACGCACACGTCGTATGGCGCGGCGCGGCTGACCGGGACACTGTATGCGCTGTCGAACGGGGCATCGGCCTTCACCGTCGGCGTGCAGTTGGCGTTGTTCGCACTGGTACCGGCACTGCTCGCGGTGCGCGCGGGCCGCTGGATCGACAGCACCGGTCCGTTCCGGCCGCTGCTGCTCGGCGTGGCGTTGATGACCGCCGGCGCGCTGCTCCCCGCCTTGTTCCCCTACGAGGTGGCGGACATCGCGCCCTTGCTGGTGGCCAGCGCGCTCCTCGGCACCGGTTTCATGTACGTGCAGATCACGGCGCAGCATCTGGTCGGCACGCTGGCCGCTCCGGATCGGCGTCCGGCGGCGTTCTCGATGCTCGCGCTCGCCTTCTCGACGTCCGGCCTGATCGCGCCGGTCGCGAGCGGCTTCCTGATCGACAGCGTCGGCCACCGACCGACCCTGGGCGGCGTATTCGTCCTGCTTTCCCTGTCCCTCGCCGTACTGCTGCTGCAGCGCACGCGCCTGCCGGCGCCCGGGCGGCGCCAGGTGTCCTCGGAGCCTTCGAACGCATTCGACCTGCTGCGCCAGCACGAGGTGCGGCGCGTGCTGATTGTCAGCGGCATGATCTCGATAGCGTGGGACCTGCAGTCGTT
>JAOUJD010000094.1 GCA_029883565.1 Burkholderiaceae bacterium | reverse complement strand
CGCCGGCACGCTCGGGCGGCGACTGGTCGACGGCGCGCGCGCGGTACGCCTGTTCAATGAGTCGGTGCCGGTCAACGCCAGCGTGCACACCATCGGCGGCCTGTCGGCGCACGCGGGCCAGGACGGACTGATGGGGTGGCTGGCGGGCGCCCGGCGCAAGCCGAAGATGACCTTCATCGTGCACGGCGAACCGGAGGCATCGCACGCCCTGTCCGCCCGCATCGCACGGCAGCTCAAGTGGCCGACCACCATCGCGGCGCCCCAGGCCTATGACATCTGACGCCGGGGCCGCGTCGAACGCGCTCGCCGTCAAGCGGGTGGGCATCGATACCTACCGCGAGAACGTCGCCTACCTGCATCGCCGCTGTCCGCTTTACCTGAGCGAGGGGTTCCAGGCGCTGGCGAAGATCGAAGTGCGGGCGAACGGCCGGTCGATCCTCGCGAGCCTGAACATCGTCGACGACGCCGGCATCGTCGCCGAGCAGGAACTCGGATTGTCCGAAGAGGCATTCGCGCAACTGGGCGCGGCGCCGGGCACGCCAGTGCAGGTGGACCATGCCCCGCCCCCGGCCTCGATCTCGGCCTGGCGCCGCAAGGTCGAGGGCGAGCGGCTCGGCCGAGCCGACTACCACGCCGTGATCGAGGACATCGCCCGCCATCGATACAGCAAGATCGAACTCGCGGCTTTCGTCGTGTCCACCGGGCACTTCGACCTCGATCGCGAGGAGGTGCTGTTCCTGACCGAAGCCATGGCGGCCGCAGGACGCACGCTCGACTGGCACGAGCGGCCGGTGGTGGACAAGCACAGCATCGGCGGCATCCCGGGCAACCGGACCTCGATGCTGATCGTGCCGATCGTCGCGGCGCACGGCATGCTGATCCCGAAGACATCCTCCCGCGCGATCACATCGCCGGCCGGCACGGCGGACACGATGGAATGCCTCGCGGACGTCGAGCTGCCGTTCTCGCGCATGGAGGAAATCGTGCGCGAACTGCGGGGCTGCCTGGCGTGGGGCGCTTCGGCCGACCTGTCGCCGGCGGACGACGTCCTGATCGCCGTCGAGCGGCCGCTGTCTCTCGACTCGCCAGGACAGATGGTGGCTTCGATCCTCTCCAAGAAGATCGCCGCCGGCTCGACCCACCTCGTGCTCGACATTCCCCTCGGACCCACCGCGAAGGTCCGCTCGATGCCGGCCGCGCAGCGCCTCAAGAAGCTGTTCGAGTTCGTCGCCGAGCGGTTGCACCTCACGCTCGACGCAGTCATCACCGACGGGCGCCAGCCGGTCGGCGCCGGCATCGGGCCGGCGCTCGAGGCGCGCGACGTGATGCGCGTGCTGAGCGGGGATCCGCGCGCACCGATGGACCTGCGCCAGAAGGCGCTGCGACTCGCCGGACGCGTGCTCGAGTTCGACCTGGATGTCCGCGGCGGCGAAGGCTTCGCCATGGCGCGCGACATCCTCGACTCCGGGCGGGCGCTGGCCAAGATGGACGCGATCATCGACGCCCAGGGGCGCCGCCCCTTCGATCCCGGCGCCCCCCGGCTTGCGCCGCTCACCTTCGAAGTCGCAGCGGACCGCGACGGCATCGTCACCGCCATCGACAACCAGCGGCTGAGCCGGCTCGCGCGCCTGACGGGGGCGCCCAAGGTGCAGGGCGCCGGCGTTGACCTCTTCCGGAAGCTTGGCGAGCCCGTCGAGCGCGGCGAGCCCCTGTACCGCATCCACGCCGAGTACGAGTCCGACCTGGCGTTCGCGCGCGAATGGGCCGCGCGCGGCAGCGGCTACGCCATCGGAGAGCCGGGCGACGTGCAGCGCGAGTTCGCCGAGTTCTGAAATGCTCCTGCACTTCGACGACGAAGTGGAATTCGCCAGCCGGCTCGCGCGGTCCGCCGGACTCGCCACGCGGCTGGTCGAGCGCCATCGCTTCCCCGACGGCGAGATCAAGCTCACCCTGCCCGTCCCGTTGCCACCGGCGGTCGTCGTCCTGCGATCGCTGCACCGGCCCAACGAGAAGCTGCTCGAGCTCGTTCTGCTGGCGGACACCGCGCGCGCGCTGGCGACCCGCCACCTGACCCTGGTCGCCCCCTACCTCGCCTACATGCGGCAGGACCGCGCGTTCGCGCCCGGAGAAGCGGTCAGTCAGGCCATCGTCGGCCGGCTGCTGGCCGAGCGGTTCGACCGCGTCATCACCGTCGACCCGCACCTGCACCGGACGCCCGCGCTCGGCCATGCCGTCCCCGCGCGGCAGGCCCTGGCGCTCAGCGCTGCGCCGCTGCTCGGCGCGCATGTCCTGGCACACGAGCCGTGCGCCCTGCTTCTCGGTCCGGACGCCGAGTCGGAGCAATGGGTGAGGAGCGCCGCCGGCGACCGGCTGGAATACGCCGTCTGCGCCAAGCACCGGCACGGCGACAGCGCGGTGAGAATCGAGTTGCCGGCGCTGCCGCTGGCTGGCCGGCCGGTCGTGCTGCTGGACGACATGGCGAGCACAGGAAGCACGCTGGCCGAGTGCGCGAGGCTCGCTCTGGCGGCCGGCGCCGCAAGCGTCGACGCCGCCGTCACCCATGCGCTGCTCGACGACGCATCCATGGCGCGGCTGGCCGCCGCCGGGATCAGGAACCTCGTCAGCACCGACACGGTGCCCCATCCGAGCAACCGGATCGAGGTCGCCGGACTGATCGCGAGCGCCGGCCTGAAATGAAAATCGCCCGGGCCGCGAGGCGCCGGGCGATTCCTGATGCAGGCGGCGGGGCCGACGCCCCGTGCTGGCTACTTCAGGTGCTTGCTGACGTACTTGGTCAGCTCGAACATGGAAGCCTGGGCCTTGCCGAACAGGGCCTTCAGCTTGTCGTCGGCGTTGATCATGCGACGGTTCACGGCGTCCTGCAGCTTGTTCTTCTTGATGTACGCCCAGATCTTGCTGGTCACTTCCGTGCGGGGCATCGGCGTCGAGCCGATGATGGCGGCGAGCGGGCCGCTCGGCATCAACGGTTTCATGAACGCGGCGTTAGGCTTGCGCTTGACCTTGGGCTTGGCAGCCTTCTTCGCAACCTTCTTCGCTGCGACTTTCTTCGGCGCCGCCTTCTTGGCCGCTTTCTTCGCTACCTTCTTGGCCGGGGCTTTCTTCGCCGGGGCCTTCTTCGCCGCTTTCTTCGCCTTCTTCGTTGCCATCGACTTTTCTCCTAGAGAGTTCAGGTGCCACAGCGACAGCGTTCTCGAATGAAAAGAAGCAGAGAGCGCTCTCGTTGCGTGGTCGCGATCCTAAGCCAACGGGACGCAAATACAAGAGGGAAAAAGCACTTTTTCAGAGGGAAATTGCGCGTTCGCAACGCGTTTTCCCTCTGAGAAACGATGCGGCCAGGGAAAAGCGCCTACGAAAGGTGCACAACATTTTGGGATTCAGCCCGCTGGGCCACAAGATGTTGTGCCCTAGCTCGCAGCGGCTTGCTCGAGTTCGGCCAGCATCCGCTCGATGCGCTCACCCAGCTTTTCGGTCGTCACCTGTTCGCGGAAGCGCTCGACCATCAGCGGGAACGCGAACGGCGTCGGCCGCCCGAGCAGGCGGTAGTGCACCCGCTGCTCCCGCATCCGCGCCAGCGCCCGGCGCAGGCGTCCGAGCTCCAGTTCCTGCTCCAGCACTTCGCGCTCGGCCTGCGCCAGCAGCCGGTTGCCCGCGTCGTACTTGCGGAACACCTCGTAGAACAGGCTGGAGCTCGCCTGCAGCTGCTTCGTGGACTTCGGCGCGCCCGGGTAGCCCTGGAAGACGAGCCCCGCGACGCGCGCAACCTCGCGAAAGCGGCGCTGTGCCAGTTCGCCGGCATTGAGGCTCGCCAGAACGTCGGCCAGCAGGTTCTCTTCCTCCAGCAGCGCGGCGCGGCGTCGCTGCCACGCCCCCATCCAGTCGACGTCGGCCACCGTCAGCAGTTCGAACCCGTAGTCGTTGACCGCGATCGAGAAGGTCGATGGCGTTCCCTGCCCGATGCGGTAGGCAAGCAGCGCCGCGAGTCCCAGGTGGACGTTGCGTCCGGCGAACGGATACACGAACAGGTGCCGACCCTCCTGCGAGCGCATGGACTCGACGACCAGCGCCGAGCAGGTCGGCACCACGGACCACCTGGCCTGCAGTGCGATCAGCGGCCGCGCTAGCTGCATTTCCGGCCCTTCGTAGCAACCGGCGCCGGCCTGCTCCAGCCGCTTCAGTACGGCATCCGCCATCTCGGTCGACAGCGGCATCTTGCTGCCCATCCAGCGCGGCACGGCACCGCTCTTGCGCCGCGCCGGCTGGACATAGGCTGTCATCTCGTGCACCCGCACCAGCTCGAGCATGCGACCGCCGAAGAGAAACGCATCCCCCTTGCGCAGCCGGCTGATGAAGTATTCCTCGATGGTGCCGAGGCTCCGACCATTCATCATCTTCACCAGCATCGCCGCCTCGGAGACGATCGTGCCGATCGACATCCGGTGGCGCTGCCCGATGCGGCGGTTCTCGACCCGATGGACGCCCTGGCCGTCCCGCACGACCCGGTGGTACTCGGGAT
This sequence comes from Burkholderiaceae bacterium, assembly GCA_029883565.1. Lineage (GTDB taxonomy): Bacteria > Pseudomonadota > Gammaproteobacteria > Burkholderiales > Burkholderiaceae_F > JAOUJD01. The sequence goes on along the minus strand of JAOUJD010000094.1, from coordinate 4,878 downwards.
ACATCCGCAGGGCGTCGCCACCCCGCCCGACGAAGTCGAGCGCCCATTCCCACTCCTCGTCGGCGAGCGAGCGATAGCTCCACGTGTCCCGCACCTCGGCGCGCAGATCGGCCTCGGCGAAGCCCGTGCCGAGCGCGATCGTGACCAGGTGCTGCACGAGCACGTCGAGCGGGCGCTCGGGCGCGCTGCGCGACTCGACCCGCTTCTGCGCGATGGCGTTGCGCGCAGCGGCCGCTTCGACCAGTTCCAGCGTGTTGGTCGGCACCAGCGTCACGCGCGAAGCGCGGCCAGGCACGTGGCCGCTGCGCCCCGCCCGCTGCAACAGGCGCGCCACGCCCTTGGGGCTGCCGATTTGGAGCACGCGCTCCACCGGCAGGAAGTCGACCCCGAGGTCGAGACTCGAGGTCGCCACCACGGCCTTCAGTCGCCCATCCTTCAGGCCGGCTTCGACCCACTCGCGCACCTCCTTCGCGAGCGAGCCGTGGTGCAGGGCGATCAGCCCGGCCCACTGCGGCCTCGCTTCGAGCAATGACTGGTACCAGAGCTCCGCCTGCGAGCGGGTGTTGGTGAAGACCAGAGTGGTCGAGGCGCTCGCGATCTCCCTGATCACCGGATCGAGCATCTTGATGCCGAGGTGGCCCGCCCAGGGGAAGCGGCCCGGATCGTCCGGCAGCAGCGTATCGACGAGGATCGGCTTGTCGATGCGGCCCTCGACCAGCACGCCATCGTCGCTGTTCAACAGCACCTGCATCGCATGGCCGGTATTGCCGAGCGTCGCCGACAGCCCCCAGATCGGCAGCGCTGCGCGCGGCCGGGCGAACGCGCGGAGCCTTGCGAGGGCGAGCTGGACCTGGACGCCGCGCTTGGTGCCGATCAGTTCGTGCCACTCGTCTACGACCACCAGCGCGATGTCGGAGAGCTGTTCGCGGCTGTCGGCACGCGACAGCATCAGGCTCGCACTCTCCGGCGTGGTCACGAGAATCTCCGGCAGCCGCTTCGCCTGCCTGGTGCGCTCGCCGGCGTCCGTGTCGCCGGTGCGGACCGCGACGGTCCAGTCGAGTCCGAGGTCGGCCAGCGGCTCGGCCAGGGCGCGCGCCGTGTCGGCGGCAAGCGCGCGCATCGGCGTCAGCCAGAGCAAGCGCAGCCCGTTGCCGCTCACGTCGTCCGCCAGCGCACGATTGAGAAGGGCGAACAGGACGGCGTAGGTCTTTCCGGACCCGGTGGTCGCGTGCAGCAGGCCGGAGCGGCCGGCAGCGACATGGGCCCATACAGCGCGCTGGAACTCGAACGGCTGCCAGCCGTGCGCGGCGAACCATCCTTCCGCGCTCGGCAAGGCGAGCTGGCGGACGGTGGTTGGAATCCGTCGAGTATCCGCGCCCGACGCCGTCCCGGCAGCCGCAGGTGCCGCGCGTTCTCGTTCAGCCCGCGCCTTCTTCGCGCGCAAGGCGCGCAACTGCGTTCCGACGTTGGGGCCCGGCGGCAGGCCCCTGCGCTGCTCCGACACGCGGCGTCCCGAGGAAGGCGGAAGATCTCTGGAAAAAAGAACGCCGCCCGGAGGCGGCGTTCCGTGCTTCGAAGGGCGAGACTACTTGATATCCAGCGTCTTCATCGCCTTGGCCAGCGTGTCGACCGACTCCTGGTGCTTGCCGGCCTTGTGCAGCGCCTCGCCATCGGCGCGCTGCTTCTTCACTTCGGTCATCTGGGCTTCCGTGAGCTTCGGATTCTTGGCCAGCGCCTCGTCGATCTTCTTCATGTCGGCGGGGCAGTGGAAGGCCAGGGCGGCCGTCGAAAACAGCGCCGCGGCGGCGGCAACAGCAATGCGCAACTTCATCGTCGTCTCCTGAGGGGGTTGGAAACCGCGCGCTTGGGCGGCGCGTGCCGGCGAGTCTAGCTACGGAAAATCCATAAGTCAGCAACCAATCACGTCCCAAAAATGGGACTGGCGTCGGGTCGGGAAGGTTCCTGTCCGGCTCCCGTCGATCCGCCTTCAGCCTCTTCGAGCCCTGCCGCGCCTGAGGGTCCGACCGCACTGGACGGTCGAGACTTCCGGGCGACGTGCCTTGCAGGCGGTCAATGCTCAGCCCTGCGCGTCGCCATGAAGGTCAGCCATCGCACCGCGGCGTAGGCCAGACGATAGGCGATCCGCCGCCACCAGGGCCGCTGCTGCAGCGCGGGCACGTGGATCGGCGCCGACTCCGCCTCCATGGCACGCTCGAGTTCCTGCCTCAACTGTCGCGCGAAGCCGCGATCGATCACCGCGACGTTCGCTTCGCGGGCGAGCAGCAGGCTGTACGGGTCGATGTTGCTGGACCCGACCGTCGCCCAGACGTCATCCACGACGGCCACCTTCGCGTGCAGGAAGCTCGGCCGGTACTCGTGGATTTCCACTCCGGACTGCAGCAGCTCGCCATACAGGGCCTGCTGCGCGTAATGCTGGAGGCGATATTCGATGCGGCCCTGCAGCAGCAGCCGCACCCGTACGCCGCGCTGCGCCGCCGCGCACAGCGCCTGGCGCAGCTTGCGGCCGGGAAGGAAATAGGCGTTGGCCAGCAGCACATCCCGATGGGCAGACGCGATCGCCTCCTGGTAGGCGCGCTCGATCGTGCTCCGGTGCCGCACGTTGTCGCGAAGCAGCAGCGCGGCCCGCATGTTCTGCGGCAGGGGATGCGCGAGCTCAACGTAGCGCGGCCTCCGGTCTTCAGGCCGGCGATCGGCCGCCGAGATCGTCCACCACATGCGCTTGACGACCAGCGCGATCAGGGCTACCAGCGGCCCCTCGCAGGAGACCGCGAAGTCATAGCGCGGACCGATGCCGGCCGCCACGCCAGGGTGATGGTGATCGTCGATGATGTTGATGCCGCCGACGAACGCCAGCCGATCGTCGATGAGTGCGATCTTGCGGTGCAGGCGGCGCAGCAGGCGGCGATCGAGCCGCCACCAGCGCGCTGGTCGGAACACCCCGAACCGCACGCCGCCGGCGTTCATCTGCCGGCGCAATGGCTCGAGGGCCGCCGCGGACCCGAACCCGTCCACCAGCAGGTGCACGGCCACACCGCGTTCCGCCGCGGCCAGCAGCGCCTGGGCGACGCGCGTTCCGACCACATCCAGCTCGAAGATGTAGGTCTCGAGGTGGATCGATTCGCGCGCCGCAGTGATCGCGGCCAGCAGCCGCGGAAAGAATTCGCCGCCGCTGCGCAGCAGCTCGATCCGGTTGCCGCCGTAGATCAGCGGGCGCGTCGTCAGCGAATGTTCCAGCCGGCGCCGGGCCCACGGCGTCGCAGTGCTCACTTGACCTCTAGGTCCGCGATCAGTGGCATGTGATCTGAGCGCTGCGACCACTCCAGCCCCTTGGGCACGCGTACCTCGTGCACCCTGAAGCCGCGCAGGTAGATGCGGTCCAGCATCAGCCACGGCATGACGCTGGGATACGTGCGCGCGACCTGGGGGCGCGCGGACCTGGGTCCGCGCCAGGGCATCAGACGATCCACCAGCCGGGTCCGGGTCTGGCGTCCGTTGAACTCCGACGCGGCCTCGACGACGCCGAGTTCCTCGCGCAGCACTTCGTCGACGCCGCGCTGCCAGTCGTTGAAGTCACCCGCAATGATCAGCGGCGCGTTCGGCGGCACTTCCGAACGGACGAAGTCGACGAGGAAACCGGCCTGCCGCACCCGGCTGCGCTTGATCAGGCCGAAGTGCGTGTTGATCAGGTGGACATCGAGCACGCCGTTGCGGCCCTCGAGGTGCGACACCGCATGCAGCAATCCGCGCTTCTCGAGCACGTGGTCCGAGATATCGTGATTGAGGAACACGCCGATCGCATGGCGGGAAACGATCGCGTTGCCGTGATGGCCGTGCGGGTACACCGCGTTCATGCCGTAGGCGCGGTGCAGGTAGCTCCCGGTGCACAGGTAATCGAGCTGGGTGCCTTCCGGATAGTCGACGCGCCGCGCGAGCCGCTCGTTGCGGTCCTGCACTTCCTGCAGGAACACGATGTCGGCGTCGATTGCCTTGAGCGCAAGCCGGACGTCGTGAATGCGGACTTTCTGCCGCAGGCCCATCACGCCCTTGTGGATGTTGTACGTCGCAACGCGCAGCTTCATGGAGTCGCCAGGGCGGCAGCAGGCGGTCCGCGCAGCGTGAAGTAGGAGTCCAGCAGCCGGGGATCGTCGAAGTGCCGCCGCCCGACAAAGGCCGTGGCGTGGTGCCCCCATTGCCGCATCTGCCCCGCCGACGCGATGCCCGTCGGCCAGAAGTAGAAGCGTTCCCCGCGCTCGCTTCCAGCCATCAGTCCGTCGCTGCCATAGGCGCTTCGCGTGCCTCCGTCGGTACGCGGCAGGCTCGCCAGGTGGCGCTCATCGCCCAGGGCGTAGCGCTGCGCCGCGCCGCCGCGCGGCTCCACGCCAACGCGCTGCAGGTAGTGGGTCCCCGATTCGATTCGCAGCACGATCGTCTCGCCGGGCCGCGGCGCGGTGACCTGCTGGGGAGCGAACAGCCCCTCGTCGATCGAATCCGCGGGGGGCCGCGCGACGACATGCTCGGAGGGGAAGAACAGGTGGTAGCACCCGCAAGGGTGGATCGTGTCGTAGACGAGTGGGGTGCCGTCGCTGGCAAGCGTCACGCGCCAGATCAGGCCATCGAGACGACCCGCCAGGACATCGAAGGCGCCCCTCGACGGTCGCTCCGTGAACCAGAACGTGTAGACGAGCTGGATGTGCGGCCGCCCGTCGATCAACGCATAGGCGATGCGCGTGTAGGCCACGGGCGCGCTGGGGTCGACCGTCGGACGGTCCTCGCGGTCGAGCACGACGGTGCCCGGCCGGTCCGACGGGCCCGCCACGTCGATCTCGAGCACCGGCGCGTGCCGCTGAAGCAGCGCCG
>JAOUJD010000093.1 GCA_029883565.1 Burkholderiaceae bacterium | reverse complement strand
GAACTTGCCGGCAATCGTCAGGACCGCGTTGTCCGGCTGGTAGTACGTGCGGTAGAAGGCGCGGAGGTTCTCGATGCGGACGTTCTCGATGTCGGAACGGGCGCCGATCGTCGAATTGCCGTAGTTGTGCCAGTCGAACAGCATCGACTGCATCCGCTTCAGCATCACCTGGGTCGGATTGTTCTCCCCCATCTCGTACTCGTTGCGGACCACCGTCATCTCGCTGTCGAGGTCCTTCCTGGCGATGAAGGAATTCACCGTCGCGTCGGCCGACCAGTCGATCGCCCACTTGAGGTTGTCGTCCGACGCCTGGAAGGTCGAGAAGTAGTTGGTGCGGTCGAGCGAGGTCGAGCCGTTGTTCTGGAACCCGCGCCGGCTGAACTCGGCGTCGGGGTCCGGGAAGTTCTTCGATCCCTTGAACATCAGGTGCTCGAGCAGGTGCGCCATCCCGGTCTCGCCGTAGTTCTCGTGGCGCGAGCCGACGAGGTACGTGATGTTGACCGTCGCCGTCGGCTTGGACGGGTCCGGATAGAGAATCACGCGCAGGCCGTTCGGAAGCCGGTACTCGGTGAGCCCTTCGATCGAAGGACCGCGCGTCATGCCCGCGGGCAGCGGCGTCGACTTGTCTTGCGCAACGGCTGCGCCGCACATCAGGGTGAGCGCGGCGGCGGCGGCCCAGCGCAGTATCGGTGAAAGCATCGGAAGCCTTGTGGTTCGGTTCATCGAAAATTCTGCCATGGCATGCACCCGGGCCATCGGGCACGCATCGGGCCGGATCAGCGCGCGCAGAAATCGCGGATCAGGCGGGCGATCCGCTCCGGCTCCTCGTGCGCGAGCCAGTGCGTGGCCAGCGGCAGGCGAAAGACCGTCAGATCGTCGATAAGTTCAGACATGCCATCGAGCAATGTGACGGGAAGCGCAATGTCGGCGTCTCCCCAGATCACCAGCGTAGGCACCCGCACCCGGAAGTCCGCCGGGTCCAGTCTCAGCGCGGCCGGACCGGGCGCTTCGGGAGTCGGCGGATGCAGGGGTGAAGCCCGATAGTAGTTGACGCCGCCGCCCAGTCCGCGGGCCCAGACCTCCCGGTAGCGTCGTGCCCGTTGCGCGGTGTACCACGGCGCATCGCCGCGCTGCATTCCGAGGATGAACCCCTCGAGCAACTTGAAGTCGTCCTTCGCGAGCGCCGCCTCCGAACCCGGCGCCCGCAGCCAGTTCATGTAGGCGCTGGCTTGCTGCTGCTCGGGTCGCGCGACCAGGTCGCGCGCGAACGGAATCGGGTGCGGCGAGTTCAGCACGACGAGCCGGGCGATGCGCGCCGGCGCCGCGATTGCCCACGACCAGGCGGCGGCTCCGCCCCAGTCGTGGGCCACTACGACGGCCTGGTCGTACCCGAGGATCGCAACGAGCCGCTCGAGGTCGCCGACGACTTCGCGCATGCGGTACGCGCCGACCTCGGCGGGCTGGCTCGACAGGTTGAATCCGCGCAGGTCCGGTGCGACGGCGTAGTACCCGTCGCCGAACGACGGCAGCACGTCTTCCCATGCTCCCCAGTACTCCGGGAAGCCGTGCAGGAAGAGCATCAGCGGGGCGCCGCGCACCCCGCAACTCGCATAGTGCAGGCGGATGCCGCCGCCGAGGTCCGCGTACTGCCCGGTGCGGATCATCCGGCCGGCGACCGCGGTTTCGCCGAAGGCCGGGTGGCGAACGGATCGGCGGGCGGATCTCCCCGCAGCGCGGCCTCGAAGCGCGCCTGCACCGTGGGCAGGATCTGCGGATGCGTGAAGACGTAGAAGCGGTCCTCGCGCACGGCGGCGAAGGTCAGTTCCGCCACCTCGGAGGCTGTCATCCGGCCGCTCGACACCGCCTTCTCGGACGCAGCCTGCGCCATGCGCTGCGAGGTCGTCGGCGGCGCGGCATTGGCCAGCGCGTCCGGGCGGTTGCGGTGCGAATCGGCGATGCCGGTCGGGACGAACGCCGGACACAGCGCGGTCACGCCGATCGTCGCCTGCGCGAGCCTGAGGTCGTGGTACAGCGTCTCGGACAGGGCGACGACCGCGTGCTTCGAGACGTTGTACACGCCCATCAGCGGCGCCGCGAGCCAGCCGGCCATCGACGCCGTGTTGACGATGTGCCCCGGGACACCCTCGCGGTTCGCCGCGAGCATGCGCGGGACGAAATGCTGGATGCCGTGCACGACACCCATCAGGTTCACCCCGAGCACCCAGTTCCAGTCCTTGTCGGTGTTCTCCCACAGGTACCCGCCGCCGCCGACGCCGGCGTTGTTCATCAGCAGGTGCACCGCGCCGAACGCGCCGAAGGTCCGGTCGGCGAAACGGGCGACGCGTGCGCTGTCGGCCACGTCGACGATGTCGCCGATGACGTCGGCGCCGGCCCCGCGCAGTTCCGTGACGACGGCGTCGAGCGCGTCGCCCTGGACATCGGCCAGCGCGAGCTTCATGCGCTCGCGCGCGGCGAGCCGCGCGAACTCGCGCCCGAACCCGCTGCCGGCGCCCGTGATGACTGCCACCCTGCCTGCGAGGTCCTTCATCAGGCGAGCCTCACGAGCTGCTTGCCGAAGTTCGCCCCCTTCAGCATGCCCAGGAAGGCCTGCGGAGCGTTCTCGATTCCGTTCGCGATCGTCTCGCGGTACCGGATGCGCCCGGCCGCGACATGCGCGCCGAGTTCCTTCAATGCCTCCCGCCAGATCTCCATGTGCTCGCTGATGATGAATCCTTTCAGCGTCAGGCGGCTGATCAGGAACCAGGATGGATTGCCGATCGGGATCGGCGCGCCGTCGTATCCGGCGATCAGTCCGCACAGCGCGATGCGGCCGAAGGCGTTCATGCGCGGCAGCACGGCGTCCATGATCGCGCCGCCGACATTCTCGAAGTAGCCGTCGACGCCGTCGGGCGCGAGTTCCTTCAGTCGCTTGCCGACGTCCTCCGACTTGTAGTCGATGCAGCCGTCGAACTTCAGCTCCTGGGTGACGTAATTGCACTTCTCGGTCCCGCCAGCGATGCCGATCGCTCGGCAGCCGCCGATCTTGGCCAGCTGGCCCACCACGCTGCCCACCGCCCCGCTGGCCGCCGACACCACCACCGTTTCGCCGTGCTTCGGCTCGATGATGCGGTTCAGGCCGTACCAGGCCGTGACGCCCGGCATCCCGACCGCGCCCAGGTACGCCGACAGCGGCACCTGGCGCGTATCGACCTTGAAGACACCGTCGCCGTCCGAGACGCCGTACTCCTGCCAGCCGAGGCGGGCGACGACCTGGTCGCCGGCCGTGAAGCGCGGGTGGCGCGACTCGATGACCTCCCCCGCCGTGTCTCCCACCATCACGTCGTCCAGCGCCTGCGCGACGGCGTAGGAGCGCCCCTCGTTCATGCGTCCTCGCATGTATGGGTCGAGCGACAACCAGTGGTTGCGTACCAGGAGCTGGCCGGGATGCAGCGCCGGCAGCGGCACCTCCTCGAGCCGGAAGTTGGAGGTCGAAGCGGCCCCCTTGGGGCGCGAAGCGAGCACGATGCGACGATTGGTAGCCATGCAGCGATGTCCTTCAGTAGGCGGAGGCCCCGCCGTCGACGGCGAGGATCTGCCCGGTGATGTGCTTGCCCGCATCCGACGCGAACAGCAGCGCCGCCCCCTTCAGGTCCTCGTCGTCCCCGATGCGCTTCAGCGGCGCGTAGGCCGCCAGCGCGGCGGCGCCGACATGGTCGATCAGTCCCCTGGTCATCTTCGACGGGAAGAAGCCCGGCGCCAGCGCGTTGACGGTGATGTTGTGGCGCCCCCACTCGGTGGCCAGCGCCCGCGTGAAGTTGACCAGCGCGCCCTTGCTCGTGTTGTAGGCGATCGTCGACATCGTCCCCGGCGGGTTGCCGAACAGGCCGGCAATCGATGCGACGTTGATCACGCGACCGGAGCGGCGCGGGATCATCGACGCGCGCCCGATCGCCTGCGTCAGCAGGAACACGGCGCGGATGTTCAGGTCCATCACCTTGTCCCACGCTTCGGTTGGATAGTCCTCGGCCGGCGCACCCCAGGTCGCGCCGGCGTTGTTGACAAGGATGTCGACGTGGCCGAGGCGCGCGATGGATTCCTCGGCGAGCCGCGCGACCGCCGCGGGATCCGCCGAGTCCGCCGCGATCCAGCTGGCCGGGCCGAGTATGGACAGGCGCCCGACGGCGGCTTCCAGTTCGTCGGCCTTGCGCGCCGAAACGACGACGCGCGCACCCATCTCGACGAAGCCCTCGGCGATCTGCAGGCCGAGGCCGCGCGAGCCGCCGGTGATCAGCGCCGTGCGGCCGGTGAGATCGAGCAGCTGCTTCAAAGGCATGCGGTCCCTTTCAGGCTTCGTAGTCCATGCACTGGCGCTCGGCACGGACGGCGCCGATGAAGGGCTTGAGCGCCACGTGCTTCGGGTGGTCCTGGTAGGCGTCGAGCGCCGCCCTGGATTCGAAGACGGAGTAAAGCACGACGTCGTAGGTCGCCTCCAGTCCGGGCCGCGCCAGCGCGACCTCGAACTCGACGATGCCCGGAACGATGTCCCGGCACTCTTCCAGCCGCGCCTTCATCCGACCGGCGTTGGTCGCGCGGTCGGCGCCCTCCGCGCGCTCCTTCAGTTTCCACATCACGATGTGCTTGATCATGTCCGGCCTCAGAACCACTCCTTCCTCATGTCCATGGTCGTCGTGTCCAGCGCCGCCACGAGGTCGAGCCAGGCGTCCACTTTCGGCAGTTCGTGCACGAAGAAGTAGCGGCAGGCCTGCCACTTGCCGTGATAGAAGTCGCTGTCTTCCTCGCGGTAGTTCTTCGCAGCGGCCAGCGACTGGTCGAGCCAGATCCAGGCGAGCACGACGTGGCCGAACGCTTCGAGGTACGCCGTGGCGTTGGCGAGCGTGCGCGCGGGATCGCCCGCCGACCACGCCCTGCGCGTCACCTCGCTGACCCGCTGCACCCGCTCCGTCAGCATGCCGGCCCAGCGCCGCGTGTCCTCGTGCGAAGCCTGCCCCGCCTGCCGGATCGTCTGCTCCATCCACGAGCCGAGCAAGGTCAGCGCGGCGCCGTCCTGCATCACGACCTTGCGGCCCAGCAGGTCGAGCGCCTGGATGCCGTGCGTGCCCTCGTGGATCGCGTTCAGGCGATTGTCCCGATAGAACTGCTCCACGGCGTAGTCGCGCGTGTAGCCGTAGCCGCCGAGCACCTGGATCGCGAGCGAGTTGCCCTCGACGCACCACTGCGAGGGCCAGCTCTTGGCGACGGGCGTCAGGATGTCCAGCAGCAGCGTCGCATTGCGGCGCTCGTCCTCGGCAAGCGCGGTGTGCTCGTCGTCGACCAGGCTCGCGCACAGGAGGTTCAGCGCGAGCGCTCCTTCCGCGTACGCTTTCTGCGCAAGCAGCATCCGCTTGACGTCGGCGTGCTCGATGATGGGGATCTGCGGCTGCGCGGCATCCTTGCCCGCCGGGCCGATCGGGCGGCCCTGGGGGCGGGTGCGCGCGTAGTCGAGCGAGTGCAGGTAGCCGCCGTAACCCAGCATCGCGGCCCCGAGTCCGACGCCGATGCGCGCCTCGTTCATCATGTGGAACATGGCCGCCAGCCCTCGGCCTGCCTCTCCAACGAGGTAGCCGATCGCCCCGCGCGCGCCGCCCGGCCTGAACCTGCCCTCGCCGAAATTCAGCAGGCAGTTGGTGGTGCCGCGATAACCCATCTTGTGGTTGAGGCCCGCCAGCACGACGTCGTTGCGCTCGCCCGCCGTCGCGCGCGAGGCCGGACCGTCGCCTTCGACCGACACCATGAACTTCGGCACCACGAACAGCGAAATGCCCTTCACGCCCGGGATCGTCCGGCCGTCCGGCGCCGGGATCTTGGCAAGCACCAGGTGGACGATGTTCTCGGCCAGGTCGTGCTCGCCGGCGGAGATCCACATCTTGTTGCCCGTCAGTCGGTACTGCGGGCCGAGCGGTGACTCGCCCTCGTACTCGGCGCGCGTCGAGATGTCCGACAGGGACGAACCGGCCTGCGGCTCGGACAGGCACATCGTCCCGAAGAACCGTCCGGCCAGCTGCGGTCGGACGAAGGCGTCGATCTGGGCCGGCGTGCCGTGCGCCAGCAGCAGGTTCGCGTTGCCGACGGTCAGCATCGCGTAGCCGGCGGTGGCGACATTCGACCCCTTGAAGTAGGCGAACAGCGCCTTCGCGACGACGACCGGCAACTGCATGCCGCCCAGCGCCTCGTCGTGTTCCGCGGCCATCAGCCCCGCATCGCGGAACGCGTCGAGCGCCTGCTTGATCTCCGGGACGAGATGCACCCGCTGCCCGTCGAACGTGGGCTCGTTGAGGTCGCTCTTGCGGTTGTGGGTGGCGAACAGATCGGTCGCGATCCTCTCGGCGATGTCGAGCGCGGCGTCGAAGGTCTCGCGCGAGTGATCCGCGAAGCGCGCCCGCTCCGTCAGGCGCTCGACGCCGAGCCACTCGTAGAGCAGGAAAGCGAGGTCGCGGCGGGAGCAGATCAGTTGCGTCATGGCGGCGCTACTTCGGCCAGCGGCCGTCGCGCGCGGCCTCCACCAGGAGCGGCGCAGGCTGCCAGAACGCCGGATCGGCGTGCGGATTCCCGGCGAAACGGTTCATCGTCGCCACGACCTCGTCGAGGCCCACCGTCTGCGCATGGAACATCGGACCGCCGGTGCGGACCGGAAAGCCGTAGCCGGTCAGGTAGACCACGTCGATGTCGCTCGCGCGCAATGCGATGCCTTCCTCGAGGATCTTCGCGCCTTCGTTGACGAGGGCGTAGACGCAGCGCTGCACGATCTCGTCGTCGGACACCGCCCGGGGCGCCAGCCGGATGTCGGCCCGGTACGACGCGATCAGCTCGTCGATCTCCGGGTCGGGGAGCGGCGTGCGGTTGCCGGCCTCATAGCGGTACCAGCCCTTCCCCGTCTTCTGCCCGAGGCGGCCGAGCTCGACGACGCGGTCGGCGATGCGGGAGTAGGTGAGGTGCGGCTTCTCGACGTAGCGCCGCTGCCGGATCGCGTAGCCGATGTCCATGCCCGCCATGTCGTACATCGCGAACGGCCCCATCGCCATGCCGAACCGGGACATCGCCGCGTCGATCTGCTGCGGCGACGCACCCTCGTCGACGAGGAACAGCGACTGGCGGATGTACTGCTCGAGCATCCGGTTGCCGATAAAGCCGTCGCACACGCCGGACACGACGGCCACCTTCTTCAGCCGCTTGCCGAGCTGCATCACGGTTGCCAGCACGTCCTTGCTCGTCTTGGCGCCCCTGACGACCTCCAGCAGCCGCATCACGTTCGCCGGGCTGAAGAAGTGCGTGCCGATCACGTCCTGCGGCCGCGCCGTGGCGGCCGCGATCTGGTCGACGTCGAGCGTCGATGTGTTGGTCGCGAGGATCGCGCCGCGCTTCATCGTCGAGTCGAGCTGCGAGAACAGGTCCTGCTTGACCACCATGTCCTCGTACGCCGCCTCGATCACGATGTCGGCCTTGGCCAGCGCGCTGAAGTCGAGGGTCGGCTTCAGCAGGCCGATGCGCGTCGCGACCTCGTCCGGCGTCATGCGGCCCTTCTTCGCGGTCGCCTCCCAGTTGCGCCTGCAGGTGGCGAGGCCGCGGTCGAGGGCGGCCTGTTCCTTCTCGTAGACGGTGACCGGGATGCCGGCGTTGGCAAAGGACATCGCGATGCCGCCGCCCATGGTGCCGAAGCCGATGATGGCAGCGGTCCGGATCGGGCGCGTCGGCGTGTCGTCCGGCACGTCGGGGATCCTGGCGGCCGCGCGTTCGGCGAAGAAGGCGTGGCGCAGGGCCTTCGATTCGGGCGACTGCACCAGTTCGATGAAGAGGCCGCGTTCGTACCCCAGGCCGTCGTCGAAGGGGCGGACGACGGCCGCCTCGACCGCATCCACGCACTTCAGCGGCGCCGGCAGCCCGCGCGCCTGCTTCGCGACCTCGGCGCGGGCCGCAGCGAACAGCCCCGCCACCTCGGCACCCGCCGGCAGCGCAACGCTGCGGTCGCGCAGCTTCGGATGCGACTTGCGCCGCGCGACCTCCGCGGCGAACGCCAGCACGCCGGCAAAGGACATGCGGTCGACGATGCGCTCGACCAGCCCGCACCTGAGCGCCTCATCGGCGCCGATCGGATCGCCTGTCGTGATCATCCGCAGTGCCCTTTCGGCCCCCACGGCGCGCGGCAGGCGCTGGGTCCCGCCGGCACCCGGCAGCAGGCCGATCTTCACTTCAGGCAGCGCCATCGAGGCGTCGGGCGTGGCGATGCGGTAGTGGCAGCCGAGCGACAGTTCGAGCCCGCCCCCCATGCACACGCCGTTGATGGCGGCGATCACCGGCTTCGGCGACCGCTCGACCTGCGCGATCAGCTGCAGCAGGTTGGGCTCGGCCAGTGCGGCCGGCGTGTTGAACTCGCGGATGTCGGCGCCCCCGGAGAAGACCTTGCCGGTGCCGGTGACGACGACGACCCTGACCGCCCTGTCGTCGAGGGCCCGTTCGAGTCCCTCCGCAAGGGTCTTGCGCGTCGCGTGGCCGAGGCCGTTGACCGGCGGGTTGTCCATCTGCAGCACGGCCACATCGCCGCGCCGTTCGTAGTGAGTCGTCATTGCCGTTCTCCGGGAAAGCGTTGCAGGCAGCGCTCAGACTTCGAGCCACTCCTGCCGGATCAGCCGGTTGGCCCGCAGGTCATCCGGGGTACCGTGAAAGACCATGTGGCCATGGCCCATCACGTAGACGCGCTGCGAGATCTGCATCGCGATGGTGAGCTTCTGCTCGATCAGCAGGATCGACAGGCCGCGCTCCTTCAGTTCGCGCAGGAAGTTGGCGACCAGTTCGACGATCATCGGGGCCAGTCCCTCGGTGGGCTCGTCGATGATGACGAGTTCCGGGTCACCCATCATGGTACGCGCCAGCGTCAGCATCTGTTGCTCGCCGCCGGACAGCACACCGGCCTCGGTGTGCGCACGGTCCTTCAGTCGCGGGAACAGCCGGTACATGTCGTCGTAGCTCCAGCGGCCGGGCCGTCGTCCCTTCACGCCGAGCCGCAGGTTCTCCTCCACGGTCAGCGTCGGGAAGGTGTCGCGGCTCTCCGGCACGTAGCCCACGCCGAGATGCGCGATCTCATGGGTCTTCAGGCGCGTCAGGTCGCGACCCTTGAAGACGACGGTTCCGGTGCAGTCGACCAGCCCCATGATCGCCTTGGCCGTGGTCGAGCGCCCGACCCCGTTGCGCCCCAGCAGGCTGACGATCTCGCCCCGCTCGACCGTGAGGTCCACGCCGTGCAATACGTGGCTCTTCCCGTAGTAGGCCTGCAGGTTCTCGACCCGCAGCTGCGCGCCGCCGCTCATGCGTGCTCCGCCCGGGTGCCGAGGTACGCCTCCTGCACCGCCGCGCTGGCACGGATCTCCGCCGGCGCACCGGTGGCGATGACCTGCCGGAGGCCGAC
>JAOUJD010000092.1 GCA_029883565.1 Burkholderiaceae bacterium | reverse complement strand
ATCTCCCCCAAGAGTTCATATCGACGGGGAGGTTTGGCACCTCGATGTCGGCTCATCACATCCTGGGGCTGTAGCCGGTCCCAAGGGTATGGCTGTTCGCCATTTAAAGTGGTACGTGAGCTGGGTTTAAAACGTCGTGAGACAGTTTGGTCCCTATCTACCGTGGGCGTTGGAAGTTTGAGAGGGGCTGCTCCTAGTACGAGAGGACCGGAGTGGACGCACCTCTGGTGTACCGGTTGTCACGCCAGTGGCATCGCCGGGTAGCTATGTGCGGAAGAGATAACCGCTGAAAGCATCTAAGCGGGAAACTTGCCTGAAGATTAGTCTTCCCGGAGGCTTGACCTCCCTTAAGGGTCGTCCAAGACCAGGACGTTGATAGGTCGGGTGTGGAAGCGCGGTAACGCGTTAAGCTAACCGATACTAATTGCCCGTGAGGCTTGATCCTATAACCGTGCTGCCTCCTCAGTGAGTCGAGGCGAGAACGCAACCACGATCGCTACGCGAAACGTAGCCTTTGCTTCTTCCGATTGGATCTCTTGATGGCCGCTGCCTGGCAGTGGTTACGCAAGAGGTCGACCCAATTGCCTGACGACCATAGCGAGTTGGAACCACCCCTTCCCATCCCGAACAGGACCGTGAAACGACTCAGCGCCGATGATAGTGGGATGTATTTCCTGCGAAAGTAGGACATCGTCAGGCTAGCTCTTCCGAACGCCCCGGTGCACCCGCACCGGGGCGTTTGTCTTTGTGCGCGTTCCCTGTGCGCGGCTCCGGTGGCGCACGGTGACCACAAACCTATACTGGCTCCACTTCAACGGCGCCCGGACCCCATGGAACGCTTCACGATTTCGCTCGACGACGAGCTTGCGCACGAGTTCGACCGCCTGATCGAGCGGCGCGGCTACAGCAACCGCTCCGAGGCGGTGCGCGACATCCTGCGGGCCCACCTTGACCGCCTGCGCGAGGAGGCGGACGCGCGCTCGCACTGCGTCGCCAACCTTTCATACGTCTACAACCACCACGAGCGCGACCTCGCGGAGCGGCTCACCCGCCTGCAGCACGAGCATCACGACCTGACGGTCTCGACGATGCACGCGCACCTCGACCACGAGCATTGCATCGAGAGCGTGATCCTCAAGGGGCGCGCCACCGAGGTGCGGCGCTTTGCCGACGCCATGACAGCCGAGCGCGGCGTCCACCACGGCCAGCTGAACCTGGTGACCGTCGAACTCGACTCGACCTCCGCCCACACCCACGACCACCTCAAGCCGCACCACTGAAGAGCGCGAGTCCGCGCCCGCATGACCTTGGTCAACAGGTCGGTATGAAGAGTTGGTGATTATTCATACGATCTTCAGCGGAGGGGTGATGCACGAGCTGCCGACGGAATGGACCGCCCTGTGCGCGCTGGTCTTCCTGCTCGGCCTCAAGCACGGGTTCGACGCGGATCATCTCGCGACGATCGACGGCCTGACGCGATTCAACGCGCGCCAGGGCCGGCCGTTCGCGCGCTACTGCGGGGCGTTGTTCTCGCTGGGCCACGGAGCCATCGTGATCGCCATCGCCCTCGCGGTCGGGGTGGCCAGCGAGAAGTGGGAGGCGCCCGCCTGGCTCGAACTCAGCGGCGCGTGGATCTCGGTCGGGTTCCTGACGGTGCTCGGCATCGCCAACCTGAGCGCCGTGCTGGCGGCCGGTCCTGACCAGGTCGTCACCCCGATCGGGCTCAAGGGCCGGCTCCTCGGCGGTCTCAGCGCGGCCCGCCGACCCTGGACCGTCGCCCTGGTCGGCGCTCTCTTCGCGTTGTCATTCGACACGGTGAGCCAGGCGGCGCTCTTTGCGCTGACCGCGTCGCAGTTCGGCGGCGCCTGGCACGCAATCTTCCTCGGCCTGCTCTTCATGCTCGGCATGCTGGTGACGGACGGCGTGAACGGCCTCTGGATTTCGCGCCTTATCGCACGCGCCGATCAGCTCGCCTGCATCGCGTCCCGGATCATGGGGCTTGCCGTGTCGAGCGTGAGCCTGCTGGTGGCGGCCCTGGGGGCTGCCAAGCTCGCATCGCCATCGATCGACCAATGGACCGAAGGACGCGAAGCCGTCTTGGGCGCACTCGTGGTGTCGGTGATCGCAACCAGCTTCCTGGCCGCCGTGCTGATCGCACGGATGCGACCCAGGGCCGCGGGATAGGCCTCAGGGCGGCGAAGCTGGATCGACCTTCGGGGAAGGCGGGGCGGGGCGCCGCGGGAGGGAGCCGCGCCCGTTCCCTGGGGGAGACAACGGGTTGGAGTCTTTCAGTAGAAGGCGCCGTACCAGCGGCGCTCTTCGGACGCTGCTTCGTCCCGCGTGGATCCGTCGACGCGGATCCTCAGCATGTCGATCATCCGGTCAAACGCCGCGGCGAACATCGACACGACCGCTTCGGCGCGCACAAGTCCCAGAGGCTGCTGGCGCGCTGCATTCGTAACTGCTGACATTCCTGGCTCCTCGTTCGGCTCGGGTCGTTTCAGGACCCCACAGCCCGAACCTTAATTGCTGGCCGCGTAACATACAATCCAGCGACATGTCACAAGATATGTGAAGGAAAAGAACAAATGGCCGACGAGCGAACCGGGGAAATGGGAATCTTCGTGCGGGCGGTGGAACTCGGCGGATTTTCGGCGGCAGCCCGTGCGCTCGAGCTGACGCCGTCAGCCGTGTCGAAGGCGATCTCGCGACTGGAAGACAGGCTCGGCGTGCGCCTGCTGAACCGAACCACGCGCAGCCTGACGCCGACGCCCGAGGGTGCGACCTTCCTCGAGCGCAGCCGCCGCATCCTCGCCGACATCGACGAAGCGGAGCAGGAGATCACGCGCTTCCGGAGCGCTCCGCGAGGCCGGCTGCGCCTGCACATCAGCGTTGCGTTCGGACTGCATCTGCTGCCGCCGGTCCTTCCGGACTTCGTGCGTCGGTACCCCGAGGTCGAACTCGACATCACGGTAAACGACCGTGAACCGGATTTCGCCGAGGAGGGCATCGACCTCGCCGTGCGCAGCGGCGATGTGGCGGACCAGAGCCTGATCGCGCGTCGGATCTGCCTGATGGAGCGGGTGATCTGCGCCGCACCGTCCTACTTGAAGGCGCATGGCGTTCCGCGCACGCCCGACGACCTCCTCGATCACAATTGCCTGCTCGTGTCGTCTCACCCGGACCTCGCCTACTGGCCCTTCGACACCCCGCAGGGTTTGCGCAGCGTGAAGGTCGGCGGCAACCTGATGGCCAACAACGCCGAGACGGTCGTGCAGCTGGCGATCCTCGGCCTTGGCATTACGCGGCTGGGCGACATCCTCGTTGGCGAACCGCTGCACCGCAAGCAACTGGTGCCGTTGCTGGTGGGTGCGCACCACGTCGAACCGGTGCCGATCCACGCCATGTACCTCCCCGGCCGGCATCGGTCGCCGAAGGTTGCGGCCATGGTCGAATTCCTGCTCGAACACTTCAGCCATGCGCCGTGGCGCCTGCCCTCGCGCAGGTCGGCGCCGCGGTCGCGGGCTTCCGTGGCATGAATGCGCCACAATCGACGCCCTCGGGTTCGGGAGGCTTCGTGCGCGCGCTGCGGATTGCGGGCTTTGCCGCCTTGCTGGTTCTGGTGGGGGTGATCGCCGTGTTCCTCTGGTTTCGCCAGGCGAGCCAACCGGTGCACGAGGGAAGACTGAAGGTGCCGCTGCTGCAGCAGTCGCTGCGCATCGAGCGCGACGAGCACGGCGTCCCTCATGTCATCGCTGCGAGCGAGCACGACGCGGCGTTCGGGCTGGGATTCGCCCATGCGCAGGATCGCCTGTGGCAGATGGAGATCAACCGGCGCACCGCCGCCGGCCGCCTCGCGGAAATCCTCGGTGGCGGTGCGCTCGAAACAGACCGTTTCCTGCGGGTCGTTGGAATCCGGCGCGCGGCCGAACGCATCTATGCGAATCTCGACGCCGAGCAGCGCTCACTGGCGGACGCCTACGCGGCGGGCGTCAATGCCTTCCTCAAGGTGCGCAGCGGCCCGCTGCCTGCGGAATTCGTCCTCACCGGTGCGCCGGCGCCCGAGCCGTGGTCCGCGATCGACTCGATCGGCTGGTCGCTGATCATGGCCTGGGACCTCGCGCGCTACAGCCAGACTATGGAACTGCGCCGGCTGCAGCTCGCCCAGCGCTTTTCTGTCAGCGAAATCAACGACATCTACCCGCCGTATCCCGGCGCATCGCCGCCTGCCACCGCGGACTACGCGGAAATGTATCGGCTGATGGGCCTGCGGCAGACGAGCGCAACGGGCCAGGTGCAGCTGGCGTCCGTCGTGCCGAACTTCGGCTTTGGCGCGGGCGACGACATCGGCTCCAACGCCTGGGTCGCGGCGGGGTCACGCACGGTCAGCGGCAAGCCGCTGCTCGCGAACGACCCGCACCTGGGGTTGAGCGCTCCCTCGGTGTGGTACTTCGCCGCGATCACGGCGCCCGGGCTCAAGGTGATCGGTGCAACGTTGCCCGGAGTGCCGGGCGTGCTGCTCGGGCGCAACGATCGCGTGGCGTGGGGATTCACCAATACCGGTGTCGATCAGCAGGACCTGTATCTCGAGCGCATCAATCCGGAGGACACCGACCAGTACGCCACGCCGGACGGCTGGACGCGCTTCGGGCGGCATGTCGAAACGATCCGCGTGAAGGGCGCGTCGGCGGTCGAAACGATCGTCCGCGAGACGCGCCACGGTCCCGTCCTCAGCGGACTTGCGCCGATCGACCAGGCATTCCGGAGCTCGCGGTACGTGCTGGCATTGCGCTGGTCCGCGCTCGAGCCAGACGACAGCTCGTTCGCCGCCGTTCGTGCGCTCAACAAGGCGCGATCCATCGATGAGGCCGAACGGGCGCTAGGCGCACTCCAGATCGTGACGCAGACCGCGCTGATCGCCGACGTGGAGGGGCAGATCGGCATGGTCGTCACGGGCCGCATCCCGGTCCGCGCTAACGACAACGACCTGCAGGGACTTGCGCCGGCACCCGGCTGGGAGGCCCGCTACGACTGGACCGGGTATCTGCCGTTCGAGCAGGTTCCCAGGGTGCGCAATCCGGCCGGCGGCGTCCTGGCCACGGCCAACCACAGGATCGTTCCGACGGATTATCCGCACCACCTGACCCACGACTGGTTCCTGCCCTATCGAGCGAACCGCATCGAGCAGCTGCTGAACGAGCGCGCCCGGCACGATGCGAAGACGTTTCAAGCCATTCAGGCGGATACGCGCTCGCAGGCCGCGCTCGACCTGATGGATCAACTGAAGGGTACGCAGCCGCTGACCGCGGCGGGCCGCGATGCGCTGGCGCGCCTGTCCCGGTGGGACGGCACAATGGACCCGAACCGGCCCGAGCCGCTGGTCTTCCATGCGTGGATGCGCGACCTCAAGCGCCGCCTGTTCGAAGACGACTTCGGCGACCTGACGGCCGTCTTCATCGACGCGACGGAGCGCACTCCGTTCCTGCTGCACGTGCTGACGGGCGGGGCGACATCGCGCGACTGGTGCGACGACCGACGTACGGCGCATCGGATCGAAAGCTGTGCGGCGCTTGCCGCCGAAGCGCTCGACTCGGCCGTTGCCACGCTGACGGCAGAAAGCGGCCGGGACGTCGCGGGGCTGCGCTGGGGTGAAGCGCACCAGGCGGTCGCGGAACACCGGCCGCTGTCGAACGTGGTCGGCCTGTCGCGCCTGTTCGAGCTGAAGACGCCGTTTCCAGGCGACACGTATACCGTCGATGTCGGCGCCCTGAGCCATCGTGCCGACGCGCCATTCGCGACGCGCCACGCGGCGAGCCTGCGCGCGATCTACGACCTGGCCGCACCCGACGAACGATCACTGTGGGTGCTGTCGACCGGGCAGTCCGGGTCTCCGTTTTCGGAGAACTACGCGAGCATGCTGACGCTGTGGCGCGACGTGAAGTACGTGCCGATGCGACCGGCAGCGGCGCGCAGCGCGACCGTGCTCGAGCTGGTGCCCCGGTAGAGCCCCGTCACGCGCGGTCGCGTTGCGCAGCTCCCTGCATCGCCGCCGATTCGACGATCGACGGCGGCACATCGGCCAGGGCGGCGTCCACCAGCGCCTGCGCGACGTCCTCCGCTGCGATCGGGCGAATGCGCGCGGGGATCAGGGCACGCAGGGGTCGCGTCGCGAGCAATGCAAGCCGCTCGCCGGGCCGGAACTCGGCGCGCTCGCCTGCGAGCAGGCTGGGACGCGCGATGACCAGCGAAGGCAGGCCCAGCGCCGCGAGGTCGCGTTCCGTTTCCCCCTTCACCCGGTTGTAGAAGACGCGGCTGTCCGGATCCGCTCCGAGGGCGCTGACGACCACCATCCGTCGCGCGCCAGCGCGCTGCGCCCAGCGCCCCAGCGCGAGGACGTAGTCGTGATCGACCTGCCGGAATGCCTCCCTCGACCCCGCTACGCCGATCGTGGTGCCGAGGCAGCAGAACACATCGATGCTTGCGCCCGCGCTCTCGACGCCCTGCAGGACGTGCGGCAGACGATCGAAAGCAGCCGCGACCACTTCAAGCCGCGGGTCGACGGTCGCGAGCGGCTTCCGGGAGAGCGCGAAGATGCCTCGGTAGCGCGGCTCGCGCAGCAGGCGCCGGACGAGTTCGCGGCCCACGAGGCCGCTCGCTCCGGCGACGACAGCGCAGCGATGAGGTGAAGGCGGCGCCGGGGTCATCGGTCCTGGCTCAGCGACTCGAAGGCGCGAGCTGCGCTGCCAGGTGTTCGCCAAGCCGGGCCAGATGCTGCCAGTGCGCCATGTCGTCAGGCATTTTCTGCACGGTGATCGACAGTCCTCCCGGGCCGAGACTGACCTCGACCGCGTCCTCGGCCTTGAGCGTCCGTCCTCCTCGACCGGCAGGCCACTGCATCAACAGTTTCTGCGCTCCGTCGTCGAGCCAGCCGCGCGGCATGTCGGGCGCCAGCGCCACGGCGAAGCGCTCGCGGAAGGCGGGGGACCCCTCTTCGAGCGGCACCGCCGATTCGTAGAACTCCGTCCTGTCCGGCATGCCGCCACGCGCCGAGATGGCCGTGGCGACGCCCGATACGATGCCCATGAACAGTCGGCCGAAGGTTCCGCTTTCCAGTCCGAAGCGCCTGCGGCCGAGGATGAGGAGCGCGAGGCGCGGCGTGCGGAGATTCTCCGATGACCAGCGTGCCTTCGGTGTCGGAGAGTCGTCACCCCGGTCGCTGTCGTACCACATGGACCAGCTCAGCTCGCCGGCGCGTGCCCAGAACCGATAGTCGACCCGGCCGTCGCGCGTGCCGTCGTAGCTCCAGCCCAGTTTGCGCGAAAGCACGCTGCGTTCGAAGTCGGCCTTCCTTTGCTGCTGGCGACCCTTGACGACCAGCCACGCCAGACCGCTGCCAGCGGCGGCCAGCAGTCCGAGCGCGGCGAGACCGGTGAAGGTCATCGGACGCCTCGACGATCGCCGGGAAAGATGCGCACTCGCAAAGTGTGGGCAGGGTCGTCCCCGGCGTCAAACGCGGTTGACGCCGTCGCCGGCCGGGGAGGCGGGCGGACGGAACGTCGACGCCCGGCGTCCTCGCCTCGAGCCGTCAGCGCCCGGCCCGGTCGCCCCAGACTTCCCTCAGGCGCGCGTCGCGTCCGCAGCCCGCCCGATAGTAGCGATAGCGCACCGGATTCTTCTGGTAGTAGTCCTGGTGGTACTCCTCGGCCGGATAGAACGTGCCGGCGTCGACGACTTCGGTGACGATCGAGCCCTTGAACGGCTTGGTGCGCTCGAGTGCGGCCTTCGAGGCCTCGGCAAGGCGTCGTTGCTCCGCGTTGTGCACGAAGATGCCGGTCCGGTACTGCGAACCGACGTCGCAGAACTGTCGGTCGCGCACCGTCGGGTCGACGTTGTGCCAGAAGACGTCGAGCAGCTTTTCATAGGTCACGCGGGACGGGTCGTACGCGACCTGCACCGCTTCGGCGTGACCGGTACGGCCGGCCGAGACCTGCTCATAGGTCGGGTTGGGCAGGGTGCCGCCGATGTAGCCGGACGTGGTGGATATCACCCCGTCGAGCTTGTCGAAGGGCGGCTCCATGCACCAGAAGCAGCCGCCAGCGAAAGTGGCCACGGCGACCGTGCTGCCGGCCAACGACGATCGGGGTGGAGGGGTCCGGTCCTGCGCCGCGATACCGCCGATGCACATCGCCGCAGCAAGAAAGAGGCCGAATCGACCGAGCGACCGCGCGAGATTCATCTTCATGCCGTTTCCGGTTCGAATTTCAGGGCGACACCATTGTTGCAGTAGCGCTTGCCCGTCGGTGGCGGACCGTCGTTGAAGACATGTCCCTGATGGCCGCCGCAGCGGGCGCAGTGGTACTCGGTGCGCGGAAACAGCAGCCTGAAGTCCGACTTCACGCCGATCGCGTCCGGCAGCGGTGCCGTGAAGCTTGGCCATCCCGTGCCGCTGTCGTACTTCATCGCGGA
This sequence comes from Burkholderiaceae bacterium, assembly GCA_029883565.1. Classification (GTDB taxonomy): domain Bacteria; phylum Pseudomonadota; class Gammaproteobacteria; order Burkholderiales; family Burkholderiaceae_F; genus JAOUJD01. The sequence goes on along the minus strand of JAOUJD010000092.1, from coordinate 995 downwards.
GCTGAACAAGGGCAGGTCGCAGCCGGCGCAGAGATACCGACCACGCCGCTTTTCCGCGTTCAGTCGACTCGAGAACGCGGGTTCAGTGCCCTCGTGCCGCAAGACGTCGTATTGCGCCGCGGTGAGGCGACTGCGCCACTCCGCGTCGGACAGCTTCAGGGTGCCGGGCCGTGCCTCGGTCGCCGTGGAGGCTCGAAACACGCCGAGGGCGGCGAAGGCTGACAGCAGGTGGCGACGGTTCATCGGAAGACTCCGGCGAATGGGGTGTGGTTTGGTCGTCGGCGATCGCCAAACCTGACAGGGACCTGGGGGCTGCAGTCGCGGGAACGAACGGGGTTCCGGGTATATTCCCCGGCACCTTGAGGATCGGCCAGGTCCGGTCCAGCGGCTTCCCAGATGCTCGCCTTCATCGTCCGTCGCCTGCTGCAAGCCGTTCTCGTGATGCTGACCGTGGCATTCGTCGCTTTCCTGCTGTTCCAGTACGTGGGAGACCCGGTTTCGCAGATGGTCGGCCAGGACGCCACTCCCGAGGATCGCGCCCGGCTTCGGTCCGACCTCGGTCTAGACCAGCCGTTCTACGTTCAGTTCGGGCACTTCGTCGGCAATGTAGCCCAGGGCGATTTCGGCCTCAGCCTGCGGCAGGGGCGCTCGGTGTCGTCCCTGATCCGCGAGCGCCTTCCGGCAACGCTCGAATTGTCGTTCGTGGCTGCCGTCATCGCGCTGGTCGCCGGCATTCCCATGGGCGTGTACACGGCATTGCGCAAGAACTCCTGGTTCGCGCAGTTCCTGCTGGCCGTGTCGCTGGTCGGCATCTCGCTGCCGACTTTCCTGATCGGCATCCTGCTGATCCTCGTTTTTGCGGTCCAGCTCGGCTGGTTGCCGTCGTACGGACGCGGCGACGTGGTGCAACTCGGATGGTGGAGCACCGGCCTGCTCAGCGCGGCCGGCTGGAAGCACCTGGTGCTGCCGTCGATCGCGCTGGCCCTGTTCCAGCT
>JAOUJD010000355.1 GCA_029883565.1 Burkholderiaceae bacterium | reverse complement strand
GGCGATCAACTTCGACGGTCCCGACAGCCGCGTCGTGCGGGACTTCTACGTGCACAACGCGCTGTACTGGATCGAGGAGTATCACCTCGACGGGCTGCGGCTCGACGCGGTCCACGCGATCGTCGACGACAGCCCGCTGCACATCGTCAGCGAGATCGCCGCGGCGGTGCGCCGCGAGTCCGGCGCGCGCCACGTGCACATCGTCCTGGAGAACGATGCCAACGAGGCGCGCTACCTGGCGCGCGATGCGCAGGGGCGGGCGGTCATCGCCGACGCGCAGTGGAACGACGACCTCCATCATGCGATCCACGTGCTGACGACCGGCGAGGTCGACGGCTACTACGCCGATTACGCCGACCGGCCCCTCGAACGCCTGGGCCGCTGCCTGGCCGAAGGGTTCGCCTATCAGGGTGAGCCGTCGGCGTTCCGGGGCGGCGCGGCGCGCGGCGAGCCGAGCGCGCGGCTGCCGCCCAGCGCCTTCGTCTCCTGCACCCAGACGCACGACCAGATCGGCAACCGGGCCCGCGGCGAACGGATATCGGTGCTCGCGCCGCAGGCGGCGTTGCAGCAGGCGGTCGCCATGGTGCTGCTGGCGCCGGCGGTGCCGATGCTGTTCATGGGAGAGGAATTCGCGTCCTCTTCGCCCTTCCTGTTCTTCTGCGACTTCGGGCCGGAGCTTGCCGCGGCGGTAACGCGCGGCCGCCGCGAGGAGTTCAGTCGCTTCGAATGGTTCCGCGACCCGGTGCGACAGGCGTCGATCCCGGACCCGAACGCCGAGGAGACCTTCAGGGCGAGTTGCCTCGATTGGGACGAGGTCGCGCAGCCCGTGCACGCGGGGTGGCGCGACCTGTATCGATCTCTGCTGGCGAAACGCGCGGCCGAGATCGTTCCGCGACTCGCCGGCACGGCAAGCGGCGGAACGTACCGCGTGCAGGACCAGGTGCTGTCGGTCGTCTGGACGCTGGCCGAAGGCAGCCTCCTGCACATGGTCGCCAACTTCGGAGACGCGCGCGACCTGCCGCTGCCCGCCGGCCGCCAGGTGCACCTGCAGCGCGTGCAGGACGGGAAAGCGGGCTCCGCTGTCCGCTGGGAGGCGCACGGACTGGCGGTCACGCTGGAGGTGGCCGCGTGAGCCAGGCCCTGCAACGACTCGCGGGCGAACTCGGCATCGCCGATGCCTATGACGATATCTGGGGCAAGCGGCACGTCACCAGCGATGCCGTGCGCCGCGCGCTGCTCGGTGCGATGGGCGTCGCGGCCGACTCCGACGAGGCCGTGCAGCGGTCGCTCGTCGCGCTCGAGCGCGCACGCTGGCGCCGGACCCTCGCGCCCCTGGTGGTTGTTCGGGAAGGAACCGAGGCGGCGCTGACGCTGCGCCTGCCGGCCGCTGCCGAGCGAGGCCGGCTGACGGTGCGGGTTGCGCTGGAACAGGGCGGGCACGTCGCCTTCGCGCCCGCGGCGGTCGTGATCGCCACGGCGGATGTCGACGGCGAGTCCTTTGCCGAACTGCAGCTCCGCTTCTCCCACGCCCTGCCGTCGGGCTACCACCGCCTGCGCGTACTCGCATCGGACGAGGTCGTGGCGCAGGGAACGCTCGCGGTCGCGCCGGCCACCTGCTATCGGCCGGCGTCGGTGCGCGACGGACGCCGCAGCTGGGGCCTGGCGCTGCAGCTCTACGGCGTGCGGTCGGAACGCAACTGGGGCATCGGCGATTTCTCCGACCTGGCGGCCATCGTGCGCACCTGCGGGTCGCGCGGCCTCGGCGTCGTCGGCGTCAACCCGCTGCACGCGCTGTTCCCGCACAACCCGCTGCACTGCAGTCCGTACAGTCCGTCGAGCCGGATGTTCCTCAATGTGCTGTACATCGACGTGACGGCGGTGATGGACTTCGCCGATTGCGCCGAGGCGCAATCGCGGGTCGCTGCAGCCGGGTTCCAGCGCGAACTGGAAGCGCTGCGCGCGAGCGAGATGGTCGACTACGCGGCCGTTGCAAGGGCGAAGCTGTCGGTGCTGCGGCTGCTGCATGAACACTTCCGCCGCCATCACATCACCAGGTCGAGCGAGCGGGCGCGCGCCTTCGCGGACTTCGTGCAGGATGGCGCCGAACGCCTGCGTCGGCATGTCACCTTCGAGGCGCTGCAGGCCCACCTGCATGCGGCCGATCCCGCGGTCTGGGGCTGGCCCGCGTGGCCAGCGGAGTATCGCGACCCCGACGCGCCTGCCGTCGCGCGCTTTGCCCGGGCACACGCGGACGACATCGAGTTCTACGCGTACCTGCAGTGGCTGGTGCACCAGCAGTTGCGCGCCGCCGCCGAGTTCGCGCGGGCCGCGCGCCTGTCGATCGGGCTGTACGTCGACCTGTCCGTCTCGGTCGACGGCGGCGGTGCGGAGACCTGGGCCAACCAGTCGCTCTACGCCAGCGCGGCCAGCATC
>JAOUJD010000091.1 GCA_029883565.1 Burkholderiaceae bacterium | reverse complement strand
ACCACCGGTGCCGGCCTCTGGGACGAGCACGCGCCGAGGGCCGCCAGCGCGACCACAACCAGATACCTTGAAGCTAGTTTCATCCGTGCATCCTCAAGCGACTCCTCCCCGCAACGGAACGAAGCGCACGGCCTCCTTCACCGTCTTGTGCACGCGCCCGCCCCCATCCTTCGTCGCAACGATCAACTGCTGCTGCAGCCCGCCCACCGGGGCCACGATGCGGCCCGCCGGCGTCAACTGCTCGACCCACGCCGGCGGCAGTTCATCGCCGGCCGCCGCCGCCACGATCGCATCGTACGGCGCTCCGGCTGCAACACCGCGCGCGCCATCGCCGAAGACGAGGCGAAGGTTGGGCAAGCGCAGCGGCCTCAGGTTCTCGCGCGCCCTGTCGTGTAACGCCCGGAGGCGCTCGACGCTGACCACGTCGCCGAAAAGTTGCGCCAGCACTGCGGCCGCATAGCCGCATCCGGTGCCGATCTCCAGAACGCGCGCGGCACGTCCATCGGGAATACCCTCGAGCGCGAGTTCGGCGATGCGGGCGACGATGTACGGCTGCGAGATCGTCTGCGCGTGACCAATCGGCAGCGCGGTGTCCTCGTAAGCCCGGCTCGCCAGCGCTTCGTCGACGAACAGGTGGCGCGGCACCGCGCGCATCGCTTCCAGCACCCGGGAGTCGCGCACGCCGAGTTCGCGCACGCGTTCGACCATGCGGTCGCGCACGCGCGCAGAAGCGAGCCCGCTGTGGCCGGCGCCGCTGGGCACCGGCATCGGCGGACGCTTCACCGATCGTCCTCCAGCCAGCTGGCGACCGCCGGCAACTGCTCGTCGTGCGTGAGGTCGATCTGCAGGGGCGTGATCGACACATACCCCGAAGCGACGGCGTGGAAATCCGTGCCAGGTCCGCCGACGCGCGCAGGGCCCGCGGGGCCGATCCAGTAGATCGGTTCACCGCGGGGATTCATCATCTTCACGACCGGTTCCGACGGATGGCGCTTGCCCAGCCGCGTGCACTGCAGGCCGCGGATCCCTGCGTACGGCAGGTTCGGGATGTTGACGTTCAGCAGGAAGGGCGCCGCGATCGGACGCCGCTGGTAGCGGGCCACGACGTCGTGCGCGATCCGGGCCGCGCTGTCCAGGTGCGCGTAGCCCTTTTCGACCAGGGAGAAGGCGATCGCCGGGACTCCGAACAGGAACCCTTCCATCGCCGCCGCAACGGTCCCGGAGTAGATCGTGTCGTCGCCCATGTTCTGGCCGTTGTTGATGCCGGAAACGATCAGGTCGGGGCGGTGTTCGAGCAGCCCGGTCAGGGCCACGTGTACGCAGTCGCTCGGGGTGCCGGTGATGACCGTAAAGCCGCTCCCCGCCTGCCAGACGGTCAGCGGCCGGTTCAGCGTCAGCGAGTTGCTGGCGCCGCTGCTGTTCTGCTCCGGAGCGACAACGGTCACGTCGCCGAGCGGCCGCATCGCGTCGGCCAGGGCAACGATGCCCGGCGCCAGGTAGCCGTCGTCGTTGGAAACGAGAATGCGCATCTAGGAAACGAAGTGGCCGGTGTGCTGGTGCACACCGGCCTGCTCCGCTGAATCTGATTGGTCGGGGCGGCGGGATTCGAACTCGCGACCCCTTGCACCCCATGCAAGTGCGCTACCAGGCTGCGCTACGCCCCGAAGGAGGGGATTATATCCGCGCAGGGCCTATCTGACGCTCAGAAGTTTGCGAATCGCCTCGATTTCCGCGCGCAGCGCGACGAGTTCGTCCCCTTCCGCATGTTTTCCGTTGCCGTTGGAGCCGCGCAGGCCGTGCGCGCGCGGAGACCGGTCGTTTTCATCCAGCCGGTTGCGCGCGCCGTTGATGGTGAACCCCTGTTCGTACAGCAGTTCGCGAATCCGGCGCACCAGCAGCACTTCGTGGTGCTGGTAATAGCGCCGGTTGCCACGCCGCTTCACCGGCTTGAGCTGCGTGAACTCCTGCTCCCAGTACCGCAGCACGTGGGGCTTGACGCCGCACAGATCGCTGACTTCGCCGATAGTGAAGTAGCGCTTGGCCGGGATCGGCGGCAGGATGGCCGGGACTTCGGAGCGCTGCATCGTTCAGGCGAGCCGCGGAGAATGACGGCGCAGGCCGTCAGTGAACGCCGGTGGCCCGGGCGACGGCCGCTTTCAGCTTCTGGCTGGCGTGGAAGGTCACAACGCGGCGTGCCGTGATGGCAATTTCCTCGCCCGTCTTGGGATTGCGGCCCGGCCGCTGCGGCTTGTCGCGCAGCTGGAAATTGCCGAACCCCGACAGCTTGACCGACTCGCCGCGCTCGAGCGCCTGACGGATCTCGTCGAAGAAGCCATCGACCATGTCCTTGGCCTCCCGCTTGTTCAAGCCGAGGCGATCAAACAGGGCCTCGGCCAGTTCGGCCTTGGTCATCGTCTTGCCCCCGCGCTCGGCCGTGCCGTCGCGCGGCACGTTCGCGCGCGCCGTGTCGGGGAGCTTGAAACCCGGATTGGTCTGGGAATCGTCTTGCATGACCGTTATCGACGCAGCCGCGCTCCACACTGTTTCTCGAGTCCCTCGACGATGGCGCCGATGGCCGCGTCGGCGTCGGCATCGTTCAGGGCCCGGTCAGTATCTTGCAGAATAATCCGGAACGCAAGACTCTTTTCTTTATTTAACAATGCGTTAGCACTCGCTTCGGCGACTTTGCTTGAATCCGGCCGGGGACGATACACGTCGAACAGACGGAACTCGCGGACGGCCGACAGCCGGCTATCGGCGCGCGACAGGTTGCGCACCGCTTCCTCGATGGCCCCGACCTCCAGCGCGTCGTCGACCGTGATCGAGATGTCCCGGGTGACCGGCTGGAACTTGGACACCTCGGCGTACCGCGGCATCGGCCTGTCCAGCAGCGGCGCCAGGTCCAGTTCGAACACCACCGGCGGCTTGGGCAGTTCGTATTTCTGCTGCAGCCGGGGGTGCAGTTCGCCGACGAATCCGACCACGGCCCCATCGACCTCGATGAAGGCGCTGCGGCCCGGATGCAGGGCGGGATGGTCCGCACGGGTGTAGCCCAGCGCGACGGGTGCAAACAGTCGTTCGATGTCGCCCTTGACGTCGAAGAAGTCCACCTCCCGGCCGGCGACCCCCCATTGCTCGTCATCGGCCAGACCGTAGGCCAGCCCGGCGACCACCGTCGGCTGCGCGATGCCCTTCACGGCCAGCGGCCCGTCCTCGACCTGGGCGTCGCGCAGGAAGACCCGTCCCACCTCGAAGAAGCGAACGCGCCCGGCCTTGCGGTTCAGGTTGTAGGCCAGCGCGGCCACCAGGCTGCCCAGCAGCGTGCTGCGCATGACCGACATCTGGCTGGCGATCGGATTGAGGACCCGGATCGGGTCGGCATTGCCGGCGAAGTCCTGCTCCCACTCGGCGTCGACGAACGAATAGTTCACCAGTTCCTGGTAACCGTCGCGCGCCAGGGCATACCGCACGTCGTGCATGGAGCGCTGCTCCTCGCGCCCTATCCGCATCGTGAGGGCAGCGCGCGGCGGCTCGGCGGGAATGCGCTCGAACCCGTACAGGCGCGCGACCTCCTCGATCAGGTCTTCCTCGATCTCGAGGTCGAAGCGATAGCTGGGCGGGGTGACGACGAAGCGGTCCGGATGGCGCTCGAACACGAGGCCGAGGCGCCGGAACGCCTCCGCCATCTCGTCCGCGTCGATCGGAATGCCGACGACGCGGCGGCAGCGTTCGATGCGCATCGTCACCGGCTTGCGCTCCGGCAGCCCCACGACGGTGTCGTCGACCGGACCCGGTTGCCCGCCGCAGATGTCGACGACCAGGCGCGTGATGTATTCGATGTGATCGACCGTGGTCGCGAAGTCGACCCCGCGCTCGAAGCGGTGCGCGGCGTCGGTGGAGAAGTTATAGCGGCGGGCGCGACCGCGGATGGCGTCCGGCCACCAGAACGCCGCCTCGACGTAGATGTTGCGGGTGTCGAGCGAGACCGCCGTGGCCTCGCCGCCCATCACGCCGGCGAGCGCCTCGACGCCGGCATCGTCCGCGATCACGCCGACCCGGCCGTCCACCTCGACGGTCTGGCCGTTGAGCAGTTCGACCCGCTCCCCATCCCGGCCCCAGCGCACGGTCAGGCTGCCCCGCACCTTGTCCAGGTCGAACACGTGCGATGGCCGGCCGAGTTCGAGCATCACGTAGTTCGAAATATCCACCAGCGCCGAGATCGGGCGCTGGCCGCTGCGCTCGAGCCGCTGCTTCATCCAGTCGGGGGTCGGCGCGCGCGCATCGACGCCGCGGATCACCCGGCCGGAGAAGCGGCCGCACAGGTCCGGCGCCTCGACGCGCACGGGCAGGCGGTCACCGCCGTGCGGGGCGACCGGCGCGTACGAAGGCAGCGCCAGGGCAGCCCCCGTGATCGCGGACACCTCGCGTGCGATTCCCACCACGCTCAGGCAATCGGCCCGGTTGGGCGTGAGCTTGATGGTGAGTCTGCGGTCGTCCAGCTGCAGCGCCGCGCGGATGTCCTGACCGATCTTCGCGTCGCCGTCGAGGATCAGCAGGCCGCTGTGATCCTCCGACAGCCCGAGCTCGCGCGCCGAGCACAGCATGCCCTGCGACTCGACGCCGCGCATCGTGGTGCGCCTGATGCGGAACTCGCCGGGCAGCACCGCGCCTTCCAGCGCGCAGGGCACACGGATGCCGGCGGCGACGTTCGGCGCGCCGCACACGATCGTCAGGCGCGCGCCGGTCCCGGCGTCGACTTCGCACACGGTCAGCTTGTCGGCGTTCGGGTGCTTCGCCACCGACTCGACCCGGGCGACGACGATGCCCGTGAACGGCGGCGCCACCGGCACCGATTCCTCGACCTCCAGGCCGCCCATCGTCAGGCGATGCGCGAGCTCCTCGCTGTCGATCGCCGGGTCCGCGTAGCAGCGCAGCCACTGTTCCGAGAATTGCATGTTCGTCTCCGCGCCCTAGTTGAACTGCCGCAGGAAGCGCAGGTCGCCTTCGAAGAAGATCCGCAGGTCGTCGATGCCATAGCGCAGCATCGACAGCCGCTCGATCCCGGAGCCGAAGGCGAAGCCGATGTAGCGTTCCGGGTCGAGGCCGAAGTTGCGCACGACGTTCGGATGCACCTGGCCGGAGCCGGAGATCTCCAGCCACTGGCCCTTGCCCGGCCCGCTGGTGAACATCATGTCGATCTCGGCCGAGGGCTCGGTGAACGGGAAGTACGACGGCCGGAACCGCACCACGAGGTCGTCGGTCTCGAAGAAGCTGCGCAGGAAATCCGTGTAGACCGCCTTCAGGTCGGCGAAGCTCACGTTCTCGTCGATCCACAACCCCTCGACCTGTTGGAACATCGGCGAGTGCGTGGCATCGCTGTCGACGCGGTACGTGCGCCCGAGCGCGATGACCTTGATCGGCGGCGTGTGCATGCGCGCATAGCGCACCTGCATCGGGCTGGTGTGCGTGCGCAGCAGCAGCGGCTTGCCGCCCGCATCCGGGGCGTCCACGTAGAACGTGTCCTGCATCGAGCGCGCCGGATGGTTCTCGGGGCTGTTCAGCGCCGTGAAGTTGAACCAGTCGTTCTCGATCTCCGGCCCATCGGCCACGTCGAATCCGATCGAGCGGAAGATCTCCTCGATGCGGATCCAGGACCGCGTCACCGGATGGACGCCGCCGGCGCTGCGCTTGCGGCCCGGCAGCGTGACGTCGATCGACTCGGCCGACAACCGCTCCGCGAGCTGGGCCTCGGCGAGGGCCTGGCGGCGCTCGGCCAGCAGGCGCTCGATGGCTTCCTTGGCGGCGTTGATGCGGGCGCCCTGCTCGCGCTTCTCGTCGGGCGGCAGCTTGCCGAGCGCCTTCAGGCGTTCGGTGATCGCGCCCGACTTGCCGAGGAAGCGGGCCTTCTCGTTTTCGAGCGCGGCCGGCTGCGACACCGCCGCAAACGCGGCGCCGGCGGCGGCAACGAGTTGATCGAGATCTGGCGACATGTCGTTGTTTTCCGGACAAGAAAAAGAACGGGGCCCGTGTTGGCAGGCCCCGTTTCGTGTTCACTGGCCGCCGGAGCGGCCGGCGTTCGGTGGGTCAAGCAGCGAGCGAGGCCTTGACCTTGTCGACCACGGCCGCAAACCCCGGCTTGTCGAGCACCGCCATGTCGGCCAGCACCTTGCGGTCGAGGCCGATCTCGGCCTTGTTCAGGCCGTTCATGAAAGCGCTGTAGGTCATGCCGTGCTCGCGAACCGCCGCGTTGATGCGGGCAATCCACAGCGCGCGGAACACGCGCTTCTTGTTGCGGCGGTCGCGGTAGGCGTACTGCCCCGCCTTCATCACCGCTTCCTTGGCAACACGGAACACGTTGTTGCGCCGGCGCGTGAAACCGGCGGCCTGGGCCAGGACTTTCTTGTGCCGCGCGCGGGCGGTTACACCACGTTTGACTCGAGGCATGGTCGTCCCTCCTTACGCGTACGGCATCATGCGACGCACCGACTTCACGTCTGCTTCATGCAGCGTGACGGCTCCGCGCAGGTGGCGCTTGGCCTTGGTGGTCTTCTTGGTGAGGATGTGGCGCTTGAACGCCTGTCCCCGCTTGATCGACCCGCTGGCGCGGGCCACGAAGCGCTTGGCGGCGCCCTTTTTCGTCTTCATCTTCGGCATCTTGGCCGTCCTTTCTTGGATGTCGGCAGGCGCTCCTTGCGGAGACTTCGGGGCCTGCCTTCACTTGTCATGACCGCGCGCCAGCTTGAACGCGAGGCCTCCTGCTGCATCCGCCACTGCTGCCCGGCAGACGCGAAACTACTTCTTCTTCTTCGGCGCCAGCACCATCACCATCTGCCGGCCTTCGAGCCGCGGCATCGACTCCACGACCGCCAGGGCCACGAGGTCGTCGCGCAGGCGCTCCAGCAGCTTGTAGCCGAATTCCTGGTGCGCCATCTCGCGGCCACGGAACCGCAGCGTGATCTTCGCCTTGTCGCCCTCTTCGAGGAACCGCACAAGATTGCGCAGCTTCGTCTGGTAGTCGTTGTCGTCCGTCTGGGGACGGAACTTGACTTCCTTGATCTGAATCTGCCGCTGCTTGAGCTTCGCCTCGTGCGCCTTCTTCTGCTCCTGGTACTTGAACTTGCCGTAGTCCATCAACCGACAGACCGGCGGCACCGCCGTTGGAGCAATCTCGACCAGATCAACCTGCGCTTCCTCGGCCATGCGGAACGCGTCTGGCAACCTCACCACGCCGAGCGCTTCTCCCTCGAGGCCGACGAGGCGTACCTCCGGCGCATTGATTTCACCGTTGATCCGGTGGCTACGATCCTGAGCGATGGTTGTCCTCTCCGAACGTTAAAAACTAAGCCGCGCCAGCCACGTTGCGGCGCTCGCGAACGTCCGTCGACAGACGTTCGGCGAAGGCGGACAGGGACATCGTCCCGAGATCCGCGCCACCACGGGCTCGCACGGCCACCGTATTCGCCTGCTTTTCCTTGTCCCCGACCACGAGGATGTACGGAACTTTCTGCAGGCTAAGCTGGCGGATTTTATAGGTGATCTTCTCGTTACGCAAATCCGCCTCGGCCCTAAAGCCTTGTTTTTTCAGCATTTGGAGAACGCCCTCGGCGTAGTCGGCCTGCCCTTCGGAGATATTGGCCACGGAAACCTGGATCGGCGCCAGCCAGGGGGGCATGGCGCCGGCATGGTTTTCGATCAGCATCCCGATGAAGCGCTCCATGGATCCCACGATGGCCCGGTGCAGCATCACCGGCGTCTTGCGGCTGTTGTCCTCGGCCACGTATTCCGCGCCCAGCCGGGCCGGCATCGAGAAGTCGACCTGCATCGTGCCGCACTGCCACTCGCGGCCGATCGCGTCCTTCAGCGTGTATTCGATCTTCGGGCCGTAGAAGGCGCCGTCGCCCGGGGAGATCGTGAATTCCACCCCGGAGCGCTTCAGCGACTCCATCAGCGCCGCCTCGGCCTTGTCCCAGATCTCGTCCGAGCCGATCCGCATGGCCGGGCGGGTCGAGACCTTGTACAGGATGTGCTCGAACCCGAAGTCGCGGTAGACCTTCTGCAGCAGGGACGTGTAGGCCACGCACTCGTCCTGGATCTGGTCTTCCGTGCAGAAGATGTGGCCGTCGTCCTGGGTGAAGCCGCGCACCCGGAACAGGCCGTGCAGCGAACCCGAGGGCTCGTTGCGGTGGCAGGCGCCGAACTCGCCCAGCCGCAGCGGCAGCTCACGGTAGCTGTGCAGGTTCGAGTTGTAGATCTGGATGTGGCCCGGGCAGTTCATGGGCTTCAGCGCGTAGTACCGGTTCTCCGACTCCGTCGTGAACATGTTCTCGCGGTACTTCTCCCAGTGCCCCGACTTCTCCCACAGCGTGCGATCGAGGATCTGCGGCGCCTTCACCTCGTTGTAGCCGTTGTCGCGGTAGACCTGCCGCATGTACTGCTCGACCGCCTGCCAGATCGACCAGCCCCGGGGATGCCAGAAGATCAGGCCGGGCGCCTCTTCCTGGAAGTGGAACAGATCGAGTTCCTTGCCGAGCTTGCGGTGGTCCCTCTTCTCGGCCTCCTCCAGCATCTTCAGGTAGGCCTCCTGGTCCTCCTTCCTGCCCCAGGCCGTGCCATAGATGCGCTGCAACTGCTCGTTGTTGCTGTCGCCGCGCCAGTAGGCGCCGGCCACCTTCATCAGCTTGAAGACCCTCAGCTTCCCGGTGCTGGGCACGTGCGGACCGCGGCACAGGTCGATGAATCCCCCCTCGCGGTACAGCGAGATGTCCTCGTTGGCGGGAATCGACGCGATGATCTCGGCCTTGTACCTCTCGCCGATCGACTCGAAGAACTTCACGGCGTCGTCGCGCTTCCACACCTCGCGCACGACCGGCTCGTCCTTCTTCGCGAGCTCGGCCATCTTCTTCTCGATCGCCTCGAGGTCCTCGGGCGTGAAGGCGCGCGAGTAGGCAAAGTCGTAGTAGAAGCCGTTGTCGACGACCGGGCCGATCGTCACCTGGGCCTCGGGGAACAGTTCCTTCACCGCATAGGCCAGCAGGTGCGCCGTCGAGTGGCGCAGCACTTCCAGGCCTTCGGCATCGCGGTCGGTGACGATGGCCAGTTCGGCGTCCCGCTCGATGCGGTGCGAGGTATCGACCAGCCGGCCGTCGACGCGGCCTGCCACGGCCGCCTTGGCGAGGCCGGGACCGATCGAGGCGGCCACTTCGGCCACCGTCGGCGGGCTGTCATAGGGACGGCTGGAGCCGTCGGGCAATCGAATCGAGATCATCGGAACACCTCGGAAGTACCTCGGCAAAAAAAAAGTGCGGTCGAGCCGCACTTTTTCCATCGAAAGGCGAACTCGTCCCGGGGCCTAGCTGCCTGTGAACGTAGTTCGGAACGCCATGTCCTGTGCCTTTCGCCTGCGAGTGTCTGGTAGGCGCGATTGGACTCGAACCAACGACCCCCACCATGTCAAGGTGGTGCTCTAAC
>JAOUJD010000090.1 GCA_029883565.1 Burkholderiaceae bacterium | reverse complement strand
CGGACCCGAATACGAGGACACGCGCCACAACGCCGGCTTCTGGTTCGCTGACGCGGTCGCGAACGATGCCGGCGCGCGCTTCGCCCACGAGCGCAAGTTTCACGGTGACGTCGCGCGGGCGAAGATTGGCGGCAGCGAGCTGTGGCTGCTGAAGCCGACCACGTACATGAACCGTTCGGGGCAGGCAGTCGTCGCCCTGGCGCTTTTCTACAAGATCCTGCCGCACCAGATCCTGCTGGCGCACGACGAACTCGACCTTCCGCCCGGCAGCGTCAAGCTGAAGCTCGGCGGCGGCACCGCCGGGCACAACGGGCTGAAGGACACGCAGGCGCGGCTTTCGACCCCCGAGTTCTGGCGGCTGCGCATCGGCATCGGCCATCCGCGCACGCTGCAACTCGAGCAGGACGTCGCCGACTTCGTGCTGCACAGGCCGCGCAAGGACGAGTTGCCCTTGATCGATGCAGCCGTCGAGCGCGCACAGTGCGTGGTCGACCTGCTCGTCGCCGGAAAGTACGAAGCGGCGATGCTGAGGCTGCATACGCGCTGAGATCGTGACTGCGGTCGCCCCGTTCCAGCACGGATAGCGCAGACTCGCTCCGTTCCTCGTCCGCCGCTTGCCCGTGTTCGACCTGCTCGACATCCGCCTTGGAGCCCGTGCCCGCCTCCAGCTCGAGCGCGACGGACTCGCTCCTGAGCACATCAGATGCATACCCGCAGCCGCCGGAGGACCGAAGGGACTGGCCCTGCTGCCCTTCGACCGCCTGCTCGCGGCGGAGTGGCTCCCGCGCATGCGCGGCGTCGAATTCATCGGCGCTTCGATCGGCGCGTGGAGGATGGCCTGCCTCGCGCAGCGGGACCCGCACGCCGCTCTCGACCGCCTGCAGCATGCCTACGTGCGCGAGCAGAACTACGCGGAGCACCCCTCTCCGGCGCAGGTCGCCACGGTATGCCGGGGTCTGGCGCATTCGGTGTTCGGCCTGGCCGGCCCTGTGTTGCGCGACGGTGCCGCCCTGTCGGTGATCACCGCCCGCGCGCGCGGAGCGCTGGCCGGCGATCAATCGAGGCTCGCCTTCGGTCGCGCGGCGCTCGCCAATGCCGCCGCTCGAGGCTGGCTGGCGCGCCATCTGGAACGCGTCGTCTTTCACGCGGGCGGTCCGTCGCGGCTGGCGCCGGCCTTCGACGCGTTCGGGCTGACACAAGTGCCGCTGACGAACCAGAACGTCGAGGACGCGCTGCTTGCATCCGGGTCCATCCCGCTGGTCTGCGATCCGGTCCGCGACGTGCCGGCGGCCCCTGCCGGCGAGTACTGGGACGGCGGGTTGATCGATTACCACCTTCTGCTGCCGTACGACCGCTTCGACGGCATCGTTCTGTATCCACACTTCGTGCCCCACGTCACGCCGGGCTGGCTCGACAAGTTCCTGCCGTGGCGGCGCCCGCGACGCCATCACTGGCTGGCAAGCGTCGTACTGATCGCGCCATCGCAGCGCATGCTGGACCGCCTGCCCCACCGGAGGCTCCCCGACCGCAACGATTTCCATCGCTACGGCCTGGATCATGCAGGGCGCGTCGCCGCCTGGGAGCGGGCGATCGCAGAATCCGAGCGGTTCGCCGAGGCGGCGATGCGCTGGCTGCAGTCGCCCGACCCCACGATCGCCCGGCCGCTCTGATCAGAGCGGGCGTTCCATCACGAGTTCGCCACTGTCCTCAGCGCCCGTGTAGACGAAGCCGAGCGAGCCGTAGAACCGGCCCAGCCGCTCGGCGGTCTTCATGTGCGACACCAGCAGCCGGCGGGCTCCCGGTCGCGTCCGCACGTGGTCCACCAGCGCTTCCACCGCCGCCGCGCCGTAGCCCTGGCCCTGGTGGGATTTGTCGATCATCAAGCGCCACAGGAAGAAGTCCGGCTCGCTCGGCTGTTCGACGAGCGTCGGGTCGAACAGCATGACGAATCCGACCAGCGTGTCACCCGCATGAATCGCGCGGAACCAGGCCTCCTTCTGGAAATAGGCCTGCGCGATCGAGACCGCGTTCGGCGCTACCTGCATGCCGTCGTCCCCCGCATCCAGCTTGATGACCGGGGTGACAGTCTCGCGGGTGATCTCTCGCAGACGGATGTCCATGGCTGCTCCGGGAAGGGGCGCGAGCTTGCGATAATCCCACTTCTGCGCCCCTTCCGGCGCGTCGCGCAAGGTTCCTCCCATGTCATTGAAATGCGGCATCGTCGGGTTGCCGAACGTCGGCAAGTCGACGCTCTTCAACGCGCTCACCAAGGCCGGCATCGCGGCCGAGAACTACCCGTTCTGCACGATCGATCCGAACGTCGGAATCGTCGAGGTGCCCGATCCGCGGCTAACCGCATTGGCGGCCATCGCGAAGCCCGAGAAGGTCATCCCGGCCACGGTCGAGTTCGTCGACATCGCGGGGCTGGTCGCCGGAGCCAGCAAGGGCGAAGGACTGGGCAACAAGTTCCTGGCGAACATCCGCGAGTGCGATGCGATCGCGCACATCGTGCGCTGCTTCGACGACCCGAACATCGTGCACGTGTCCGGCAAGGTCGACCCGGTATCCGACATCGAGGTCATCGACACCGAACTTGCGCTGGCCGACCTGCAGACGGTCGACAAGCAACTGGCCAAGTACAGCAAGGTCGCGAAGACCGGACAGGGCCCGGACGCCAAGGAAGCGAAGCGCCTGGTCGACGTGCTCGAGAAGATCCAGCCAGCCCTGAACGAGGCGCGCCCGGTGCGCAGCGTCGATCTCTACCCGGAGGAACGCGCCATCCTGGCCCCGCTCTTCCTGCTGACCGCGAAGCCGACGATGTATGTCGCGAACGTCGAGGAGCATGGCTTCGAGAA
Organism: Burkholderiaceae bacterium; assembly: GCA_029883565.1. Lineage (GTDB taxonomy): Bacteria > Pseudomonadota > Gammaproteobacteria > Burkholderiales > Burkholderiaceae_F > JAOUJD01. The sequence goes on along the minus strand of JAOUJD010000090.1, from coordinate 6,622 downwards.
CAACCCGCTGCTCGAGCAGGTACGGACGCACGCCGCGCGGGAGGGTGCCCCGGTGGTCGCCGTGTGCGCCAAGGTCGAGGCGGAGATCGCCGACATGCCCGACGAGGACAAGCGCGTCTTTCTCGCCGACATGGGCATGGAAGAGCCGGGCCTGAACCGGGTCGCCCGCGCCGCCTACACCCTGCTCGGCCTGCAGACCTACTTCACCGCGGGCCCCAAGGAGGTCCGGGCCTGGACGGTGGTCCAGGGTGCAACTGCGCCGCAGGCTGCCGGCGTGATCCATACCGACTTCGAAAAGGGCTTCATCCGCGCGGAGACGATCGCCTTCGACGACTACGTCCACCACAAGGGCGAGGCAGGCGCGAAGGAAGCGGGCCGGATGCGGCTGGAAGGCAAGGACTACGTCGTCCACGACGGCGATGTGATGCACTTCCGGTTCAACGTCTAGGCAGGCCGGGGCGCACGCGCAGACGCGCGCGGACGCGCGCGGGCGCGTGGGATACTGCAGTGCTTCCACCACGCCCTGAACCGAACATGGCCGCGGTCATTTCCCGTCTGCTGCTCTACCCAGTGAAAGGATGCCGAGGAGTGGCGCTGCGCTCTGCCCGGCTGGCGTCGACCGGGCTGGAGTTCGATGGCATCGGCGACCGCGAGTGGGTGATCGTGGACGACCACGGGGAGTTCCTCAGCCAGCGTGAACTCCCGCGCATGGCCCTCGTTGAAACCGCCCTCGCAGGGTCCTGCCTGCGGCTGTCGGCGCCCGGAATGCTGAAGCTCGAGGTTCCGTTCGCCTCCGAGGGCGACGTCGTCAGGATCCAGGTCTGGGACGACGAGATCGACGCCGTCACGCAGGGCGACGTGGCCGATCGCTGGATCACGGACTTCCTCGGCCGGCGTGCACGCCTGATGCGGTTCGATCCGCTCGCACGCCGGATCTCCAGGCGCAAGTACACGGGCGCCACGGAGGCGCCCTACAAGTTCGCCGACGCCTTTGCCTTGCTGGTCACGAGCGAAGCCTCGCTCGCCGACCTCAACGCGAGGCTGCAGGCGAAGGGCCTCGCCCCGGCAGGCATCGAGCGATTCCGGCCGAACATCGTGCTCGATGGCGTCGAAGCGTTCGACGAGGACTACGCGCGCACGGTGAGAGTCGGCGATGCGGAGATCGAGCTCGTGCGGCCATGCGTTCGTTGCACCGTTCCGAGCGTGGATCCGGCGCTGGGCGAACAGGGCGACGAACCGGGCGACACTCTCGCGAGCTACCGGAACAACGCGGAAGCCGGGGGCATCACGTTCGGCGTCAACGGCATCGTGACGCAGGGCGCAGGCGCCACGCTGGGCGTCGGCGATCCCGTCGAGATCACCTTCCGCTTCTGACCCGCGGCGGCATGCCGCGATGGGGCCGGATCCGCTGCGGCGGCCTAGCCGGCGTCGTGGGCGCTCGATCCCATCTGCGCGAGCTTGGCGTTGAGCCACTTCTCGACGGACGGGAAGACGAACTTGCTGACGTCGCCGCCGAGCTGCGCGATCTCCCGCACGATGCTGCCCGAGATGAACTGGTACTGGTCGGAGGGCGTGAGAAACATCGTCTCGACGTCCGGCAGGAGGTACCGGTTCATGCCGGCCATCTGGAACTCGTACTCGAAGTCCGACACGGCGCGCAGCCCTCGAACGATGACCCGCGCGTTCTGGTCGCGGACGAAATCCTTCAGCAGTCCACGAAACCCCGCAACTTCCACGTTGGGATAGTGCGACAGCACTTCGCGCGCGATCGAGATGCGCTCGTCCAGCGTGAAGAAAGGGCTCTTGGCCCGGCTGTCGGCAACACCGACGACGAGCTTTGTGAACAGGCCCGCCGCGCGCCGCACGAGGTCTTCGTGGCCACGCGTCAGCGGATCGAACGTCCCGGGGTAGACCGCAATCACCATTCTTGTTCTCCCGGCCCGCGGCTGGCGCGGCCGCGGCGATTATGCCCTCTGCAGCAGGTGAAAGTGCACCTGGCCCGCCCGGCTCGCGCGGATGACGCGCAGACCGCAAGGCATCGGCGCGTCCGCCGGCAGCGGCGCTCCGCTTTCGACATAGACCAGGCCCGTGTCCGTGACTAGCCTTGCGGCCGCATCGATGGCCGGACCGAGCAGGTCCGAGTCAAATGGGGGGTCGAGAAAGACGATCTCGAAGCTTCGCTCAAGGAAAGTACGCACGATCGCCAGAGCGTCTCCGACCACGATCCGCACGCCACCGGCCGCAAGCTTCTGGCGCGTCCGCTCGAGTTGCGCCGCCAACGCAGCGTTGCGTTCGACCAGGACGACCTCCGAAGCTCCGCGCGACGCCAGCTCGAATCCGAGCGCGCCGGTGCCTGCGAAGAGGTCGAGACCGCGCACTGCGGACAGTTCAGGGACGAGGTGCGCAATCCAGTTGAAGGCAGTCTCGCGCACGCGGTCGGGTGACGGACGCAAGCCTGGCGCCGAGGCGACCGGCAGGGGCGTACGTTTCCAGCTTCCACCGATGATGCGGACCTGCGCCGGCGCGCCGGCAAATCGGGCCGATGGACGCATGGCCTTTGATACACTGCCCTCGCCAGTTCGCGTCGCACGCGCGTCGCGCTGCCGCCTCCCGGCTTCAACCGGTTTCCCCTCGACACGCTTCCCCCGCATCGTCCGATGATAAGCCCCGCTTCCGGTGCCGGCTCCAACGGCGGCTGGCTTGCCCGCCTCAAGCAGGGACTGACCAAGACCCGGGTCAACATCGTCGGACTCTTCTCCGGCGGCGTCGTCGACGAGACCTTCCTCGAGGAGCTCGAGATGGCGCTGATCGGCGCCGACGTCGGGGTGACGACGTCGGCGAGCCTGATCGAGGCACTGCGCCAGCGCATCAAGCTCGCGGGGCTCAAGACGCAGGAGGAGGCTCGCCTGGCTCTGCGGGACGAGCTCGAGAAGCTGCTGGCCCCGTCCGAAGGTCGTTTCGACTTCACGAAAGGTCGTCCGCTCGTGGTGATGGTCGCGGGCGTGAACGGCGCGGGCAAGACGACGTCGATCGGCAAGCTCGCCAAGTGGTTCGCGGGACAGGGCAAGTCGGTGCTGCTCGCGGCCGGAGACACGTTCCGTGCAGCAGCGCGCGAGCAGCTCGCGATCTGGGGCGCGCGCAACAACGTCGAGGTGATCGCGCAGAGTGGAGGCGACCCCGCCGCGGTTGTCTTCGATGCGGTCTCGGCCGCCAAGGCCCGCAACGTCGACGTGCTGATCGCCGACACCGCCGGCCGCCTGCCGACGCAAGCCCATCTGATGGAGGAGCTGAAGCGGGTGAAGCGCGCTCAGGACAAGGCCCTGCCCGGCGCCCCCCACGAAGTGATCCTCATCATCGACGGCACCAACGGACAGAACGCCCTCGCCCAAGTCAGGGCGTTCGACGACGCCGTCGGATTGACCGGTCTCGTCGTGACCAAGCTCGACGGCACCGCGAAGGGCGGTGTGCTGGCGGCCATCGTGGCGTCGCGGCGGCAGGACCCGCTGCCGATCCTGTTCATCGGAGTCGGAGAGGCGATCGACGACCTGCAGCCCTTCGTGGCTCGCGACTTCGCCGATGCGCTCGTCGGGCTCGCGTGAACCGGGCATCGGTCGATCCCGCGCTCCGTACAATCCGCGCCCGCGCTGCGCATGACCGATGAATACAGCACCCTCGACTGCCGCTTCCCCCGCCCTCGTGTCGTTCGATCGCGTCACGAAGCGCTACGACAGTGGCCGGGTGGCGCTGGCCGAAGCGACCTTCACGCTGGATCGCAGCGAGTTCGTCCTGCTCACCGGTCCGTCGGGCGCCGGGAAGTCGACGATCCTTCGTCTCATCTGCGGGCTCGAGACTCCGAGCGGCGGACGACTCACCGTTGCAGGCGAGGATCTCGCGCGGATGCGCCGGAAGGCGCTGCCGTTCCTGCGCCGTTCCCTTGGTGTGGTGCTGCAGAACCCGCTCCTCCTGAACGACCGCCCGGTGCTCGACAACGTCGCGCTCCCGGCGCTGGCGGCCGGCCTTTCGCGCACTGCCGCCCTCGAGCGAGCACGGGCCGCGATGTCGCGCGTCGGGCTCGACCCGGCGGCAGCTGGTGTCCCGCCGAACGCGCTGTCGGGCGGCGAGCAGCAGCGCGTCGCCCTTGCGCGCGCCATCGTCAACCGGCCGGCGCTCATCCTGGCCGATGAGCCAACTGCGCACGTCGATCACCAGGGCGCCTCGCAGCTGCTGCAGCTGCTCGAGCAGTTCGCCATCGCTGGCGTGACGGTGCTGATGGCGACCCATGGCGAGGCCGTGCCGTTGCCGGCGCGCGCGCGAGTGATGCTTATCGACGCTGGCCGGGTGACGACTTGAGTCTGTTCGCCGACCAGCGGTATGCGTTCGGCCGCGCGCTCGCGATGGTGCGTGACCGCCCGCTCGCATTCCTCCTCGGCGTCCTCCTGGCCGGCATCGCCCTGGCGTTGCCACTGACGATGGCCAGCATCGGATGGGCGGCCTGGCCCGCACTCTCGCGAGTGCAGCCCGCCCCGGAGATCAGCGTCTTCCTGGCCGCGCGGGCGTCGCCCAGGGAAGTCGAAGCCGTGAAGGGGAGACTGGAGCAGTTGCCAGGAATCACCGGCGTCATGCTGCGGCCCAAGGACGCGGCGCTCGGGGAGTTGATCAAGAAGTCCGGGTTCGCGAGCACGCCGGCGGAACTGGGCCCGAATCCGCTGCCGGACGTGTTGATCGCCCGCCTTGGCCTGCCGGTCGAGGCCGAGGCCATCGAGAGGGTCGTCGCCGGCGTTCGTGGCTGGCCTCTCGTCGAGGCCGTTCGCAGCGACCTCGACTGGTACCGGAAACTCCTCGCCATCGGACGGCTGACCGCCACCGGCATCGCGTTGGTCGGGGGGCTGGTGGCTCTGCTGGTAGCCCTGATCCTGATCGGCACAGTGCGCCTCCACGCCGGAACGCGGGTGGACGAGGTCGCGGTACTGCGGTTGGTGGGAGCAACGCCTCGGTTCATCGTCCGGCCCTATGCGTACAGCGCGGCCCTTACCTTGCTGCTCGCTGCCGGCCTGGCAGTTGGCGCCGTGCATCTCGCCCACGCCGTCCTGAGGGCTCCGCTCGCTGCTCTGACGGCCCTGTACGGCAATCAATTCATGTTGCCCGGCCCGGAACCCCTGTTCGTGCTGGCGGTCTTGATCGGGGCAGCACTTATAGGCTGGTTGGTGGGCGTCGTCGGCGCACGGACTGCTCTTACCGGTCGGTAGTTCCGCGTGCAACGTGATGTGAGTGTGCACTCACACCCTTCATCATCGTTTTCCCGAAACATAGTCGACATGGATCGTCGGGATTGAACTCCTTGGATGCACCGGTATCTAATTGCTTAGCACTCGAGCAGGGAGAGTGCTAACATTTTTATGCAAGGAGGTTAAATACGTGACAAGAGCGACCGCTTCTGCCGCAAACGCGCTGGTTCCGTTCAGTCCGCGTGCGTTGGCGCTTCATCCGGGCAACGTCGGCAGCATTGATGCCTACATCCAGGCAGTCAACCGCGTACCGATGCTGACGCCGGAAGAAGAGTTGCGCCTAGCCCGGAACTACCGGGAAAGCGAGGACCTCGACGCTGCCGGCCGGCTTGTCATGTCGCACCTTCGGCTGGTAGTCGCCGTCGCCCGCAACTACCTGGGCTATGGCCTGCCGCACGCGGACCTGATCCAGGAAGGCAACATCGGGCTGATGAAAGCCGTCAAGCGCTTCGACCCGGAGCGCGGCGTGCGACTGGTTTCGTTCGCGCTGCACTGGATCAAGGCCGAAATCCACGAGTACATCCTGAAGAACTGGCGCCTCGTGAAAGTGGCGACGACCAAGGCTCAGCGCAAGCTGTTCTTCAACCTGCGCAGCATGAAGCCGGGCCTCGGGACGATGTCCCCCGATCAGATCGAGGGCGTGGCGCGCGACCTGAACGTGAAGCCACAAGAGGTCGCGGAGATGGAAACGCGGTTGTCGGGCGGGGACGTTGCGCTCGAAGGGCGGGCAGATGCCGGCGAGGAGGAGTTCGCTCCGATCGATTACCTGGCCGACGCCGACTCCGAGCCGACGCAGGTCCTGCAGCGCCGTCAGTACGACTTGATGCAGACCGAGGGCGTGCAGGCCGCTCTCGAACAACTCGACCCCCGCAGCCGCCGCATCATCGAGGCCCGCTGGCTGAACGAGGATGCCGACGGCCGGGTCGGGACGGCGACGTTGCACGAACTGGCGGAGGAATTTGGAGTTTCTGCGGAACGAATTCGGCAGATCGAAGCCAAAGCTCTTCAGAAGATGCGGGGTTCGCTCACCGAGTACGCGTGAGGTGCGGCCGGACCCCAACTCCCTGGTTGGTTTGAGCAAGGTCCGCCTCTCCTCCTCCCCCTCTCCTCCATGAGGCGGACACTACGCCCCAGCAACGCTGGGGCTTTTTTTTTGCGTAAGGCGTCTCTTCGCCGCCGTCGGTGACGCCACGGCCCCGCCGGACGATGCCAACTCAGCGCAGCAGTTGCTTCAGGTCCGCGACGATCGGCTCGACACCCCCGGCGTGCCTCAGGAACAGGCGAACCCGGCCTTCGCGGTCGAATACGTAGCTGCCTGCCGTGTGGTCGATCGTGTA
>JAOUJD010000354.1 GCA_029883565.1 Burkholderiaceae bacterium | reverse complement strand
TCGACGACCATCGGGCCCTCGCGAGCGCTTCTGACTGCTTGGTTGGATGCCATGGCGCTTCCTCTCAGCGAACCTTCACGGAGACCAGCTCTTCACCTTCCGGCGACATCACGTGGGTCGCGCAAGCCAGGCACGGGTCGAAGCTGTGGATCGTCCGCAGGATCTCGACCGGCTGCTCCGGCTTGGCCATGGGCGTGTTCATCAGGGCGGCTTCGTACGCGCCGATCTGGTTCTTCGCGTCCCGCGGACCCGCGTTCCACGTCGTGGGCACGACGCACTGGTAGGAGTCGATCTTGGTGTTCTTGATCTTCACCCAGTGCGCCAGCGCGCCGCGCGGGGCCTCGACCGGCGCCGCGCCCTTGCACTCGGACGGCCATGTCTTCGGCTCCCACTTCTCCGTGTTCGCCGTGGTCAGGTCGCCGGCCTTCATGTTGGCGATCAACTGGTCGTAGAAATACTTCATCTTGTGCGCGGACCACTGGCATTCGAGGCCGCGGGCCGCGGTGCGGCCGAGCGTGGAGAACAGGGCGGTGACCGGCACGTCGAGTTTCTTGAGCGCGCCGTTGACCTGGTCCTGGATCTCCTTGTTGCCGCGCGCGTAGGCGACCAGGTAGCGCGCCAGCGGGCCGACCTCGACCGCGTGACCCTTCCAGCGCGGCGACTTGACCCACGAGTACTTGGCGCTCTCGTCGAGTTCCTTGATGTCGGTGCGCGAGCCCTTGGTGGCGCCGCCCAGCACGAAGTTCGGGTCGGTCACGCCGTCGAACGGGTGCAGGCCCTTGGACTCGTCGGCGTACTTGTACCAGGAGTGGGTGACCCACTCCTGCACCTGTTCCGGATCCTTCAGGTCGACGTCATGCACCTTCTTCAGGTCGCCGTTGAGGATCACGCCCGACGGCAGCAGCATGCTCTTGTTGCTGTAGTCGTTCGGGATGTCCGGGAAGTCGCCGTACGACAGCACGTTCTTGCCCGACAGGCCGCCGCCCCACTGCGCCCAGTCCTTGTAGAAGCCGGCGACCGCGAGCAGGTCGGGGATGTAGACCTGGTCGATGAACTCGATCGTGCGGTCGATGATGTTGCTCACCATGTTGAGCAGCGCCATGTTGATCGCGCCGACCGCGCCGGTGCTGTCGACGTTCAGCGCCGCCGGCACGCCGCCGACGAGCCAGTTCGGGTGCGGATTCTTGCCGCCGAAGATGGTCTGGATCTTGACGATCTCCTTCTGGAAGTCGAGCGCCTCGAGGTAATGGGTCGTCGCCAGCAGGTTCACTTCGGGCGGCAGCTTGTACGCGGGGTGGCCCCAGTACGCGTTGGCGAAGATGCCGAGCTGGCCGCTCTCGACGAACTTCTTCAGGCGGTTCTGCACTTCGCGGAAGTAGCCGGGCGAGCTGTTGGGCCACGGCGAAATCGACTGCTGGATCTCGCTGGTGCGCTTGGGGTCGGCCTTGAGCGCGGAGACGACGTCGACCCAGTCGAGCGCATGCAGGTGGTAGAAGTGCACCAGGTGGTCCTGCGCGTACAGCGTCGCGTGCATCAGGTTGCGGATGATGTTCGCGTTCTTCGGGATCTTGATCCCGAGCGCGTCCTCGACCGAGCGGACCGACGCCAGCGCGTGCACGCCGGTGCACACGCCGCAGATGCGCTCGACGAATGCCCACGCGTCGCGCGGGTCGCGGCCCTTGAGGATCACCTCGAGGCCGCGCCACATCGTGCCGGTGGACACCGCGTTGTTGATGACGTTGTTCTTGTCGAGGTTGACTTCGATGCGCAGGTGCCCCTCGATCCGGGTGATCGGGTCAACGACGACGCGCTTGCCGCTGTTGTCGAGCGTATAGCCTTGGGTCTGGATGGTCGGCATGGTTACTTCTCCACCGTCTCGTTGAGCTTGTCATTGCGTGTGGTGCTGCGGGCCTGCTTCACGGCTGACAGCGCGGCGTGCGCCGCGATGCCGGCGCCGGCGAGGGCCAGCGCGGTGACACCGAACTGCGTGGCCGTGCCCTCGATGCCGAGGTTGGACAGGCCGGGCGCGCGGATCGTCGTCAGGTGGTCGTAGAAGGAGCCCTTGTCCCAGAAGTCCTCTTCCGAGCAGCCGATGCAGCCGTGGCCCGACTGGATCGGGAACGACAGCCCTTCGTTCCAGCGCAGGGCGGAGCAGGCGTTGTAGGTGACGGGTCCCTTGCAGCCGACCTTGTACAGGCAGTACCCCTTCTTCGCGCCCTCGTCGTCGAATTTCTCGACGAACTGGCCGGCGTCGAAGTGCGGCCGGCGGTAGCACTTGTCGTGCACGCGCTGGCTGTAGAACATCTTCGGACGTCCCTGCGCATCCATCTCGGGCAGCTTGCCGAAGGTCAGCACGTAGGTGACGACGCCGGTCATGACCTCGGCGATCGGCGGGCACCCCGGCACCTTGATGATCGGCTTGTCGAAGATCACCTTGTGC
>JAOUJD010000353.1 GCA_029883565.1 Burkholderiaceae bacterium | reverse complement strand
AAGCACCTGGAGCACGTGCGCGAGGTGCGCGAAGGGTCACGCGGCGGCACCGGGGTGCAGGGGGGCGGCTGTGGCTGCAACTGACGGCCGCCAGCGCGTGTTGCAGCGGGCCCAGCGCACGCTGCGCGGGCTCGGCGAGCGATGCCCGGGCCTGCGCGGCCTGCCGTTCCTGGCGGCGGCGCGCCTGCTGGGCGCGCTCGGCGGGATCGTCACGGCGGGTCACGCGCAGGCGGCTGGCCTGCCCGGGGACCGCGGCGACCTGATGTACCACCGCTACGACGGCGGCGGCGTGACGGCGTCAGGGCCCGCGCTGCTGGTGCGCAAGAGCCTGCTCAACAAGGTCTCGCTGTCGGCGTCGTATTACGCCGACATCGTCAGCAACGCTTCGATCGATGTGGTCACGACCGCCAGCCCGTACAACGAAACGCGCAACGAGTTCGGCATCGGGGTCGACTATGCGGTGCGCGACGCGCTGATCACGCTGGCGGGATCCCTCAGCAGGGAGCCTGACTACGTCGCCGACACGTTCAACATCGACGTGGCGCAGGAGGTCTTCGGCGGCATGACGACCGTGAACCTCGGCTACACCTACGGCTCGGACGACGTCGGCAAGCGCGATGTCGGCTTCTTCGACACGGCCAAGCACTGGCGCTACCGGCTTGGCCTGACCCAGATCCTGACCCCACGCTGGCTCGCCAGCGCGAACTTCGAGGTCGTATCGGACGACGGTTACCTCGGCAGTCCGTACCGGACCGCGCTCGTCTTCGGCGCCGCCGTGCCCGAGCGCGTGCCGCGTACCCGCACGAGCCGCTCGGTCGACCTGCGGCTGGTTGGTGAAGTGCTGCCGGCGCTGTCGGTGCACGGCGAGTACCGCTACTTCTGGGACACGTGGGACGTCACGTCGCACACTTTCGAACTCGGGCTGTCGAAGCGCTTCAGCGAAAAGTGGCTGGTGGACGCCTACGCGCGTACCTACCGCCAGGATCGCGCGCTGTTCTATTCGAACAACGCGACGTCCGAGACGCTGTACATCACGCGCAACCGGCAGCTGGGCACCTACGACAACCTGGGGCTGGGCGCCAGGGCGACCTACACGTGGAAGCGCGTGCCGGGCCGCTACGAGATCCGCCTGAACGGCGCGCTCGAGCAGATCAAGACCGATTACAGCGATTTCACCGATATCCGCACCGGCAGCCTGTACTCGTACAGCGCGACGGTGTTGCAACTGTATGTCTCTGCCGATTTCTGAATGAAGGAAAGCATCATGTCGAACCGATGCCGCAGCCTGCTGGTGGCCGGCCTCCTGTCCCTTGCGTTGCCGGGACCGGCACCGTGGGCCCAGTCGACCCCCGCGCCGGCGCAGCCGGCCGCTGCCCCTGCACCGACACCCGCGGCCGCTCCAGCCGGCGCACCGGCGCCGGCTGCCACGAGCCTGGATGACCGTATCCAGGACGCGAAGTCCGACGTGATCCGGCTCAACCGCGACCTGATGGTGCTGGAGGAGGAACTGCTGTTCCCCGCCAACACGCAGGTGGCCGTCTTCGTGTCGATGGACGTGGGCAAGCTCTTCTCGCTCGATTCGGTGCGGGTCCAGATCGACGGCAAGGACGTCGCCGGTTACCTGTACACGCCGGCCGAAGTGCAGGCGCTGCACCGCGGTGGCGTCCAGCGCCTGTTCGTCGGCAACCTCAAGTCGGGCGCCCACGAGCTGGTGGCGTTCTTCACGGGCAAGGGGCCGCACGACCGCGACTACAAGCGCGGCGCGACGGTGAAGATCGACAAGGGCACCGATCCGAAATACATCGAACTGCAGATCAAGGACTCCTCCGGCAAGTTGCAGCCGGAATTCGAGGTCAAGGTCTGGCAGTGACCGACGGATGGACGCGGTGAGCCCGATGCTCCGACCGGCTGGACGCTGGCTGCGGCGCGGCGTGCTGATGGTCGCGCTCGCCGGCACGGCGTCGGTCGCCCTGGCGCAGTCCGCGGGCGCCGAGCCAGTCCCGGCCCCGGCGCCGGCGGCGTCGAGCTGGACCGACTGGTCGACGTGGTCCGGCCTGTGGTCGTGGCGCAGCGACGGCAAGCCGCCGCCGCCCACCGGCGTGCAGTCGCCGCACTACGGCGACAGCCTGTTCTACTTCTACCAGGGGCGCTACTTCACGTCGGTGACGCAGCTGATGGTGTCGCAGCACTTCGCGCGCCTTTCGCCGCACGACGACGAAGCGGAAGTCCTGCGCGGCGGCCTGTTCCTGTCCTACGGGCTGCATCGCGAGGCGGGCGAGGTGTTCGCCAGGCTGATCGAGCGCGGCGCGGCGCCGACCGTGCGCAACCGCGCCTGGTACTACCTCGCCAAGATCCGCTTCCAGCGCAACCGTCTGTCCGAGGCCGAGGACGCGCTGGCGCGCATCGAGCCGCCCCTGCCGGGCGACCTCGAGGAGGATCGCG
>JAOUJD010000089.1 GCA_029883565.1 Burkholderiaceae bacterium | reverse complement strand
GCCTGCTCGCTGCCCCCGCACAGCGTGGCGCGCGAGGCAGGCATTCCCCTGACGCTGGTACGCGTCGACACGAAGAACAAGACGACCGAGGCCGGCGATGACTACCGCGCCATCCAGCCGAAAGGCTACGTGCCGCTGCTCGAACTGGACGACGGCACGCGGCTGAGCGAGGGTCCGGCAATCGTCCAATACCTAGCCGACCTCGCGCCTGGCGCCAAGCTCGTTCCCCTGAATGGAACTTTCGAGCGCTATCGACTGCAGGAGTGGCTGAACTTCGTGACGTCCGAGATCCACAAGCAGTTCTCGCCCCTGTTCGACCCGACGATGCCCGACGAGGCGAAGGCCAAGTTCCGCGACAAGCTGGCCGGCCGTTTCGCGTGGCTCGCCGAACAGCTGAACGGACGCGATTACCTGATGGGTTCGACCTTCACGGTGGCCGACGCGTACTTGTTCACGGTGCTTGGCTGGGCGAAATTCACCGGGCCCGACCTGTCCTCCTGGCCGACGCTGCAGGCCTACGTCGCACGCGTTGCCGCCCGCCCGCAAGTGCAGGCAGCATTGAAGGCCGAAGGGTTGCTGAAGTAGTGCAGCAGCCGCGGGCGGAGGACGACGCGTCGTCGTCCGCCCGCACGAATTTCGAGGCCGACCATGAACGTTTCCCTTCCCACGCTGTTCGTCTCGCACGGCTCACCGATGCATGCGATCCAGGCGGGTCGTGCCGGCGATGCGTGGACCGCGCTGGGCCAGCGGCTGGCGCGGCCTAAGGCGGTGCTGGTGGCGTCGGCCCACTGGGAGACGGAGTTGCCGATGGTGGGCACATCCGGTCAGCCCGAAACCATCCACGACTTCGGCGGGTTCCCGCAGGAGCTTTACCGCATCCGCTATGCCGCCCCGGGCGCACCGGACGTCGCGGCCCGCGCCGTCGAACTGCTGAAGAGCGCAGGCCTGGCGGCGACCCCCAATGGTTGCCGCGGCCTCGATCACGGCGCCTGGGTGCCTCTTCTGCGCCTGTTTCCCGAGGCCGATGTGCCGGTGGCGCCGATCTCGATCCAGCCATCGCTCGACGCCGGCCATCACCTGCGCGTGGGCGAAGCGCTGGCGCCGCTTGCCGCCGAAGGCGTGCTGGTGCTGGGCTCCGGCCACATGACGCACAACCTGCGCGAGTGGATCGCGGACGCGCGGCGGCGGGGCTCGATGTCGATCGATGAACGCGAGCCGGAACCGTACATACGGGAATTCACCACGTGGGTAGACGACGCCCTGCGACGCGACGACCGGACCGCCCTGGCACGCTGGGCCGAGTCAGCGCCACATGCCCGGCGCGCCCATCCGACGCCGGAGCACTTCCTGCCATTGATGGTGGCGGTCGGCGCCGCCGGGCCCACTCCGATGGTCGAGCACATCGACGCGGGCGTCGACAGCGGCGTCCTTGCGATGGACGCCTACCTGTTCTGGCCCCGACCGCAGGGCTGAAGTCAGCCCGCTCTGCGCCGCGAGGGCACCTCGTAGAGACAGTCGTCGCCGACGGCGACCACGCGGTCGCCGTCCTCGCGGTCGATGCGCGCACCGCCGGTGAAGCTGCCGAACGCCGGCAGCACGGACAACCCTTCGCGCAGCCAGAAGCAGGGCAGCCGCACGCCGTCGTCCGCGCGGCCGCTGATCCGGACCGCGGGATGCAGGTGCCCGGCCAGTGCATGTGCGCCGGCGACGAACTGCGGGTGATGACAGAACGCTAGCCGCCCGACCGACCAGGGTTCCCGCTCGACGCGGATTCCGAGGTCTGCCGGCGGAGTGCCTGCCTTCAGGTCGTGATTGCCCTCGATCAGCACGATGTCGAGCGCCTCGTGCTCTGCCCGCCAGCGCCGGATCGCGGCGAGCGTTGCCGGCGCGTGCGCCTCGACCGCATGGAACAGGTCGCCGAGGAACACCAGGGTCGTCGGTCGTGTCGATTCAATGAGGGTCGCGAGGCGAGCGAGGGATTCGCTGGTCGTCCCCTGGGGCACCGGCACGCCGCGCGCACGGAACGTCGCGGCCTTGCCGAAGTGGGGGTCCGCCACGATCAGCCAGCGCCGTTCCTGCCAGAGGGCGGCACGCGACGCCAGCAGCGTGATCGACGCGCCGCCGAGCCGCACCGACACCTCGGACTTCACAGTTCCGTGACCGTGTAGCCGCGCGCCTTCAGCTTCTCGACCAGCCCATCGGGTCCGACCGTGTGCAGCGCGCCGACGGCGAACAGATACGTCTTGCCGTCTGCCATCAGGGACTCGATCCGCCGCACCATCGCGGCGTGCCGGCCCAGCAGGATGGTATTGACGGTGAAGCGCGCGCCGACCGAGTCCTGCGCCCGCATCTCGGCAAGCAGGCGTTCCAGCGCGGGCCGGTCCGCGTTCTCCCACGCCTGCGCGATCCGGTTGATCTCGCGGCGCGCGGCGTTCGTCTCGACCGCCTTCAGTGAGTCTTCGAGGAAAGCCACTTGCGTCGCCCACGGCGCGTTCTCGAACAGTTCGAACTGCTGTTCGATGCCCTCGAACTCGAGGATCGGCCTGTTGTCGGCCTTCGCGAGGCGGACCAGGTAGGCCTCCGAGGACAGCGCCGGCATGTAACCGGCCTGCGCGGCCTCGAACAGCGCGAGCACGGTGCCGAGCATCCACGGCTTCATCCGCATCATCGGCGCAGGATCGAGCTGGTTGCGCGCGAACACCGCCTCGGCCCTCTTGCGCATCTCGGGCGGGATCCGCTCATCCAGGCCGGCGACGCCGTCCCCGTACATTGCGTACTTCTGCGTGGCCACGACGGCACGCGAACCGTCCGTGATGTCTGCCTCCAGCACCAGCGCATCGAAACGCTTGAGCTGGTCAAGGCGCGACGGCGGCAGCGGATAGAACTCGGGGCGGCCGACGTGAATCGTGCCGAACAGCAGCGACACCTGCGATCCCTTGCGGACCTCCCAGAGGAAACCGCGCTTGGTGCCCTGCGCCTGCGCCGTGCCGAGGAGGAGCAGCGTGCACAGCGCCACGAGGAAGGAAGCCCGGAAGCGGACCGCTGCGCAGACTGCAGCGCCGCCGGAAATGAACGAACGGGTCACGGTTCCAAGGATTCGCGAAAGGAGCGGCGATTGTACGGACCGCACGGCCGGGCCTGCCTACCGCGTACCGGGTGCGCCGTTCGGCCGCGTGCTATTGCGCGTCTACCGCGCTCGGCTCGGCCACGGACGGCGGCGGAGCGTCGAACAGGGGCTTGATGAAGCGCATCACGCCCGGGTCCTCCTCGTCGCGGTGCGGGCCGTAGCCACGCCTCTGCATCAACAGGCCCATCCCGTCGTTCTCGCGCAGCACGAGGCCGATCAGCTGAGCGAGCCCGCGCGCCCGGGCGGTGTCTTCCAGCGCCTGCATCAGCACGTGTCCCAGCCCGCGCCCCTGCCACGCGTCCTCGACGATCACGCCGAATTCGGCCGACGTGCCGTCGGGATTGCGCGTGTAGCGCGAAATGCCGCGGATTTCCTCCTGCGCGCCGCTGGCATCGATCGCGACGAACGCCATTTCCCGGTCGTAGTCGATCTGCGTGTAGCGCACCAGCCGCTCGACCGTCAGCTCGCGTACCGGTGCGTGAAAGCGCAGGTAGGAGGTGCGGGGCGAGAGTCGGCCGACCAGCCGTTTCTCGGCTTCGGCGTCCTCGGGCCGGATCGCGCGCAGGACCAGTTTCTCGCCGCCCTTCAGCGTGATCTGGCGCGTCAATCCGCGCGGATAGGGGTGGATGGCGAGATGCGAGAACGTGGCGTCCGCCACCAGCGGGCCGTTCGTCACCACCACCCTGGCGTCGAGCGCGATCACACCGTGCTCGTCCGCGAGCAGCGGGTTGATGTCGAGCTCCGCGACCGCGGGAATCTCACAGGCGAGTTCGGACACGCGCAGCAACACCTCGATCACCTTGTCGAGGTCCACCGCCGGCGACCCGCGAAACGAGTCCAGCATGCGCGCGACGCGCGTGCGCGAAATCAGGTCTCGTGCGAGGAACCCATTGAGCGGCGGCAGCGCGACGGCCGAATCGCGGAACACCTCGACCGCGATGCCGCCCATGCCGAAATTGATGACGGGACCGAATGTCGGATCGTGGGCGAGCCCGACGATCAGCTCGCGTCCGTGCGGCCGCGTGACCATCTTCTGCACCAGCACGCCGAGGAACCGCGCCTGCGGCGCGCGCTCCACCAGGCGCGCCGCGATCGCCTCGAAGCCGCGCTCGACCTCGTCGACGTTCGCCAGCCCGAGCAGCACGCCGCCCACGTCGCTCTTGTGGGTGATTCCGTCGGCGCGCACCTTCAGCACGACGGGGAAGCCCAGCTGGAGCGCCGCCTGCCGCGCCTCCATCGCGCTGCGCGCGAACAGCCCGATGGCGGTTTCGATGCCGAACGAGGCCAGCAGGGCCTTGCTGTCCTGTTCGTCGAGCGTGTGACGACCGCCTGAACGCGCCCCGTCGATGATGCGCCGCGCGGCATTGATGTCGAACTTCAGTTCGTCGATACGCGGCGGCGGCACCTGCAGCCGCAGTTCGCGGTTGCGCACGAGTTGCGCCAGATACCCGAACGCCTCGACTCCGCGCTCCGGGCTGATCATCGCCGGCAGCGACGCGGCCTTGAACACGGCGCGGCCGCGCCCGGCATCCTTCTCGCCGAGCCAGGCCGACACGACCGGTTTTTCCGCAGCAGCGGCAATCGGCAACAAGGCCTCGGCGGCACGCTCGGCACCGGTGCGGGGCGTCGGCGCAAACAGCACCAGCACGCCGTCGTTCGCGCGGTCGTCGATCAGCAGCTTCAGCGCTCCCGCGATGCGCGGGCCGTCGGCATCCGCCAGCACGTCGACCGGATTCACGTGCGACCACCCCGGGGGTAGCTCCCGATCGAGCGCGGCCCGCGTGGCATCCGACAGCTTCGCCAGCGTGACGTGGCTGTCCTCGACGGCGTCAGCCGCCAGCGCACCCGGCCCTCCTCCATTGGAGAGGATAGCCAGACGGTTGCCGCGCGGCAGCCGGCCGTTGGCGAGCGTTTCCGCAGCCGCGAACAGGTGTCCGATCTTCGGGACCCGGACCGCGCCGGCACGCCGCAATGCGGCGTCGAACACGACATCGTTGCCGACCAGCGCCCCGCTGTGGCTCATCGCCATCCGGCCGCCCGTGGCGTGGCGGCCGGCCTTGAGCACGATGACCGGCTTCACGCTCGCCGCGGCGCGGACGCTGGACAGGAAACCGCGCGCATCACGAATGCCTTCGACGTACAGCAATATCGACCGCGTCAGCGTGTCGCCGGCGAGGAAATCGAGGATTTCCGCCAGGCCCACGTCGGATTCCATGCCGGTCGCCAGCACCGACGAGAAGCCGAAGCCTGCCGTCCACGCGTAGTCGAGCAGTGCCGTCGTGATGGCGCCCGATTGCGACACCAGGGCGATGCCGCCGGGGCGCGCAACGGCGCGCGCCCAACTCGCGTTCAGCCCGATGTCGGGCCGCATCATGCCGAGGCAGTTCGGGCCGAGCAGCCGGACCTTCGCCTGGCGCGCTCGCTGCACGACCTCCTGCTCGATCCGCCTCACGTCAGGGCCCTGGTCGCACAGGCCCGGCGACAGCACGAGCATGGCCGGAATGCCCCTGGCGGCGGCGTCGTCGACGATACCCGGCACGTGGCGCGCCGACGTCACAACGACCGCCAGGTCGACCTTCTGCGGCAATGCCTGCAGCGACGGCAGGCAGGGTCGGCCATCGATCGTCCGGTGCTTCGGATTCACTGCGTAGATCTCGCCCGCAAATCCGGCCGACAGGACGTTGGCCATCACGAACCGGCCGAACGAATCCGGCCGGTGGCTGGCACCGACCACGGCGATCGAACGGGGCGCCAGGGCGGGGCGCAGGTAATGGACCGCGTCGAGGCTCATCGATCAGCCTCGACCCGTTGACGCAGTTGGGACCTGGTCAGCTTCATGGCAGCGATGATGACGCGAATGTCGCAAAGCAACAACGAGCGCAACATATCAGAAGCCAGTGTGACCAATGGCCGGCCGACGCCGAGCCGAGGTTGACGCGCATCAATCGGCTCCTCAGGCGTGCTTCGTAGCCTCCCACATTGGGGAAGTGCTGCATTGGAGAGGCCCATGGTGTCGCCGTTGTCGGACAGGGATATCGAGTCGCTGCACGCCGCGCTGAAGCAGCGCCGCGCGCAGGTCGGCGTCGAAGTTCAGGAGCGGTTGCACCGGCACGGGCTGCTGACCCACGAAGACGCCGCCCTGCCCAACCGTCGCGAGGAAACCGACGACGAGGCGGCGGCCGACACGGCCGCGCGCATGGACATCGCCGCCGTCGCGCGGGAGGCGGAGGAACTGGCGCGCCTCGAGGGCGCGCTCAAGCGCCTGGCCGAAGGCGAGTACGGCATCTGTACCGAATGCGGCGAGCCGATCGCACGCGAGCGCCTGTTCGCCAACCCTGCCGCGACCCGTTGCGCCGAATGCCAGCAGTTCGCCGAGCGGACCGACCGGCACCGGAAGGCGACGCGGAACTGACTTCCCGCGGCTCACCCGGGTGCCGGCGGATCGCCGCCGACGTTCTTCGGCTTGGCCTTCGGGACTCCGGGAGGCCCGGCATCCCGAGGCGCCGTCCTCATTGCCCGTATTTTCGCCGATCGAGAGATTGGAGCGACCACTCGAACCACGGCCGAAGCCCGCCCCGAAGTGGCCGCCAGCGTTGCGGCCTCGCAACGCAAGGCGTACCCCCATTGCCTGGGGTCAAGCGTCGCTGACGAGCGGGCATCGGCACGCCGAAGATCGCCTAGAACGAAGCTGCGCCCAAGGCGCAAGACTCTCGGGAGGCTACAAAAATATGAAACGCGTACTCACTGCTGCCGTGTTGCTGTCATCGCTCGTCGTTGCCGGCGCCGCATTCGCACAGGCTGGACCATACATCGGGGGCTCCATCGGGCAGTCGAATTACAAGTTCGACTGCAGCGGCTTCTCGTGCGACAAGTCGGATTTCGGGTTCAAGGTGTTCGGCGGCTACATGTTCATGCCGTACCTCGGCGCCGAGGCGCATTACGTCGACCTCGGCAAGATCACACTGAACCCGTCGACCGTGCCGGGCATCGGTACCGTCAGCGGCGACATCAAGTCGTCCGGCTTCGGCTTGTCCCTGCTCGCCCAGTACCCGATCGAGCAGTTCGCGATCTTCGGGAAAGTCGGCTTCACGTACCTCGACACGAAAGTCTCCGGCTCGATCTCCGGGCTCGGCTCGGCCAGCGATAGCGAATCCGCGACGAACGTCAGCTACGGCATTGGCGGTGCGTACAACTTCAACAAGCAGTTGAGCGCACGGCTCGAGTGGGAGCGCTTCCGCGCCGAGTTTCAGGGCGAGAAGGAAGACGTGGACCTGATCTCGATCGGAATCGCCTACCGCTTCTGAGCGAAGTCCGTGCGACGTGAAGACGGCCCCCGCGCGGGGCCGTCTTCACTTGGCGGGAGACAATCCGCCGGATGAGCGCGACCACCCTCTTCACCGCGTGCGTCCTGATCTGGGGCACGACCTGGTACGCGATCACGATCCAGCTCGCCGCCACCTCGCCGGCGGTCGGCGTCGCGCTGCGCTTTTCGCTGGCCGCGGCGCTGATCCTCGCCTGGTGCGCGACGCGCGGCGCCGGCCTGCGGCTGCCGCGCGCGGCACACCGGTGGGTCGCCCTGATGGGACTGACCAACTTCTTCGTCAGCTACCTGCTCGTCTACTACGCGGAGCGGCACATCGTCTCGGGGCTGGTGGCGGTCGGCTATTCCGCGATGCCCCTCCTCAACATGGCCCTGATGCGACTGTTCTTCGGGACGTCCATGTCGAGGCGCGTCGGCCTCGGCGGCGTACTGGGGGTGAGCGGCATCGGACTCATCTTCTGGCCGGAAATCGCGCGGCTGGAGAGCGGCACGCCGCTGGCAGTCGGCGCGACGCTCACTGCCTGCGCCGTCCTGACCAGCGGCCTCGCGAACATGGTCGTCGCGCGCAATCAGGCTGCCGGCATCGACGGCTGGGCCGCGCTGGGATGGGCGATGGCCTACGGCGCGCTCGGCACCTGGAGCTTCGTCGCCCTGTCCGGGGAAGCCGTGCGGATCGCCTGGAGCTGGCCCTTCGTCGCGTCCTGGTTCTACCTGGCCGGGCTCGGTTCGGCGCTGGCATTCGGCGCCTACTTCGCGCTGTTGCGGAAGGTCGGTCCGGCCCGTTCGGCCTACGTGGGCGTGATGTCGACCGTCATCGCGCTGTTCGTCTCGACCGCGCTGGAGGGATACGGCTGGAATGCGGCGACCGCCCTCGGCATCGCGCTGGCGGTCACCGGCAATGTGTTCGCACTGCACCGATCCGTAGAATCGCGGGCATGAAGGTCAACGGCGTCCACCACCGATCCCTCTGGGTCAGGCCCGACCAGGGGGTCGAGATCATCGACCAGCGCGTCCTGCCCTACACCTTCGCGACGCGCGTCCTGCGCTCGGAGAGCGATGTGGCCGAGGCGATCCGGACGATGGCGGTGCGCGGCGCCCCGTTGATCGGCGTCGCGGGCGCCTACGGGGTTGCGCTTGCGATGCGTGCCGATTCCGGCGACGACAATCTGGCGCAGGCCTGCAGCCGGCTGGATGCTTCCCGCCCGACGGCCGTCAATCTGCGCTGGGCGCTCGATCGCATGCGCGCGGTGCTCGCGCCGCTCCCTGTCGCGCAGCGTGCCGATGCCGCCTGGCGCGAAGCCCAGCGCATCGCCGACGAAGACGTGGCCTTGAACCGGGCCATCGGACAGCACGGCGCGACGCTGATCGCCGGCATCCACGCGCGAACGCGCCGGGCAGTGCGCGTGCTGACCCACTGCAACGCCGGCTGGATCGCCACCATCGACTTCGGCACGGCGCTGTCCGCGATCTACCAGGCCCACGACGCCGGCATCCCGGTGCACGTCTGGGTCGACGAAACGCGGCCGCGCAGCCAGGGACTGCTGACGGCGTGGGAGCTGGCGGCCCATGGCGTGCCGCACAGCCTGATCGTCGACAACGCGGGCGGCCACCTGATGCAGCGCGGAGAAGTGGACCTGGTCCTGGTCGGCGCCGACCGGGTCAGCGCGCGCGGCGACGTGGCGAACAAGATCGGCACGTACCTGAAGGCACTCGCCGCGCACGACAACGGCGTCCCCTTCTACGCGGCAGTGCCGTCCCCGACGATCGACTGGCGCATCGAGGACGGCCTGGCCGACGTTCCGATCGAGGAGCGCGCGGCGAGCGAAGTGCGCGAGGTGGCGGGGCTGGATGCCGCCGGGCAACGCGTGACGGTACGCATTGCCGACGAGTCGACCCCGGTGAGCAATCCCGCGTTCGACGTCACCCCGGCACGCCTGGTGACCGGCATCGTGACCGAGCGCGGCATCGCGCCCCCGGGAGAACTCGCGGCCCTTTTCCCCGAGCACAGGCGAGCGGCATGAGGGAATTGCCCGACGACAGCCAGGAGCAGCGTCAG
>JAOUJD010000352.1 GCA_029883565.1 Burkholderiaceae bacterium | reverse complement strand
TCGCG
The DNA here is from genome assembly GCA_029883565.1 of Burkholderiaceae bacterium. Classification (GTDB taxonomy): domain Bacteria; phylum Pseudomonadota; class Gammaproteobacteria; order Burkholderiales; family Burkholderiaceae_F; genus JAOUJD01. Next base: position 2,449 of record JAOUJD010000352.1, on the reverse strand, counting down.
CCAGGCTTCGACGTGCTGCCCGACCGCGAGGCCGTGATCGCGTACGGCAGTCGCGTGGCGGTGCAGCGCATGACTGAAATCAACAAGGTCCGGCTGTTCGACCTGCACGCGCTCGGGCTCGCGCTGCGGTTGCTCGGCGAGGTGTTCGCGGCGCTGCCGACCGTGCAGCGCGCGACCGTGACGACCCTGCAACAGCCCGACAGCCGACCGGCGCGGTACATCGTCTCGGCGCAGGTCGAGCGCAAGGCCTGGCAGCAGCTGTACGCCGAAGAGCGCGTGACCGCCGAAAATCCGGAGCCCGCGCTGAAGGCGCTCGGGGCGCGTTTCAACCTGACCGGCCTCGGCGCCTTCATTCCGATCGAGCCGTTCGCCTGATCCTGCCTCGCCGGCGCTGCCGCCGGGCGCGACTTTCCCCGCGCACGACATCACGGCAACAGGAATGCGGCGGTGGAATACTGCGGCTTTCGCGCGGAGGTGTCGGATGAAGAACTGGGCAGTGTGGGCGGCAGGCTTCCTGTGTGCGGCGACTGTGGGCGCGCAGACTCCGCACACGCACCAGCACGGTTTTTCCGGTGCCGAGCACTGGGCCAGGGTGTTCGACGACCCCGCGCGCGACGCCTGGCAGAAGCCGCACGAGGTGGTCGAGGCGCTGCAACTCTCCCCTGACGCCGCGGTGGCCGACATCGGCGCCGGCACCGGCTACTTCGCTGTGCGCCTCGCGCACATGACGCCGAAGGGCCGGGTGTATGCCGTCGACATCGAGCCCGACATGGTCAAGTACCTGGCCGAGCGCGCGCAGAAATCCGGCCTCGCCAACCTGACGCCGGTGCTTGCCGCGCCCGACGATCCGAAGCTGCCGGCGAAGGTCGATCTCGCGCTGATGGTCGACACCTATCATCACGTCGGCCAGCGCGAGGCCTACTTCCGCAAGCTCGCCGCCCACCTGAAGCCGGGTGGGGCGGTCGCCATCATCGACTTCACCAAGGAGTCGCCGGTCGGCCCGCCGCCGGCCGCGCGCCTGACGGCGAGCGAGGTCAAGGCGGAGATGCAGCGGGCGGGCTATTCGCTCGCACGCGAGCACGCTTTCCTGCCGAACCAGTACTTCCTCGTCTTCCGCCCGCGCTAGCCGAACGCCGGCGCGCCGCGCGCGGGCAGCCGTCGTCCTCGGCGCATCGCTGCTTCCTCCCAGTCCGCGCCGCCTGACGGATCGGCGGCCTTTCGGCCCGCCGTGGGCGGCGATCGTCTCCCGGGCAGGACGCCCGGGCGCCGGCTTTCTTGAAAGTGAAGAAACCTAGGGTAATCTGCTAGGTGTTTGTACTTAGATGCGGTCCGACGGCGCGCCGGCGCCCCCTGCAGCTGGGCCACGGACACGGCATCGAACCGGGAGGACCATGATTTCGCGGATCACCTACGCGATCGACCAGGTCAGCAAGTCGATCGGGCACGCCTTCTCGTGGTGCGGCTTGATGCTGGTGCTGGGAACCTGCTACGAGGTGGTGGTCCGCTACGTCTTCAACGACCCGACCGCCTGGGCGTTCGACCTCAGCTACCTGATGTACGGCGCGCTGTTCTTCATGGCCGGCGCCTACACGCTGTCCCGTGGCGGTCACGTCCGCGCCGACATGTTCTATCGGCTGTGGCCGGAGCGCGTGCAGGCCAGCGTCGAACTGGTGCTCTTCATCGTGTTCTTCTTTCCCGGCATCACGGCGCTGCTGATCGCCGGATGGGGCTACGGGACCGAGTCGCTGCGGATACGCGAGGTGAGCGTCAACAGTCCGGCCGGCATTCCGATCTGGCCGATGAAGATGATGATCCCCGTGTGCGGTGCATTGATGCTGCTGCAGGGCTTCGCCGAAGTCCTGCGCTGCATCCAGTGCCTCAAGCAGGGAAGCTGGCCTTCGCGCCTGCACGATGTCGAGGAGCTCGAGGCCCAGCTCCTCGAGGAAGCGGCCCGCAAGCGCGCGGCCGGACAGGGGGCGTCATGAGCGACCCCGCAGTCGCACTGTGGATGCTCGGGATCCTGGTCTTCGCGATCATGATCGGCTTTCCGGTGGCGTTCACGCTGATGGCACTCGGCGTCGGCTTCGGCTTCTACGCCTACTTCCAGCCGGCCCAGCAGTTCTTCGACAACCGCGTGTTCTATCTGCTGACCCAGAACACGTTCACGGTGCTCAACAACGATGCGCTGGTGTCGATCCCGCTGTTTCTGTTGATGGGCTACCTCGTCGAACGGGCCAACATCCTCGACAGCCTGTTCCGGAGCCTGCAGGTTGCGCTGCGCGGGATCCCGGCCTCGCTCGCGGTCGCGACGCTGGCGACCTGCGCGTTGTTCGCGACGGCCACCGGCATCGTCGGCGCGGTGGTCACGCTGATGGGCATGCTCGCGTTCCCGCAGATGCTGAAGGCCGGGTACGACAGCCGGCTCGCCGCGGGCGTCGTCTGTGCGGGC
>JAOUJD010000351.1 GCA_029883565.1 Burkholderiaceae bacterium | reverse complement strand
GATCCCGGCCTCGCTCGCGGTCGCGACGCTGGCGACCTGCGCGTTGTTCGCGACGGCCACCGGCATCGTCGGCGCGGTGGTCACGCTGATGGGCATGCTCGCGTTCCCGCAGATGCTGAAGGCCGGCTACGACAGCCGTCTCGCCGCGGGCGTCGTCTGCGCGGGCGGGTGCCTCGGCATCCTGATCCCGCCGTCGATCATGCTGATCGTCTATGGCGCGATGGCGAGCCAGTCGGTGGTCAAGCTGTACGCCGCGGCCATGATCCCGGGCTTCATCCTCGCCGGGATGTACATCCTGTACGTGCTGGCCGTCGGCATGTTCAAGCCGCACCTCGCGCCGCCGCTGCCGAAGGAAGAGAGCCGCCTGCCGACCGCGCAGGTGCTGGTGATGCTGGCGAAGTCGTTCCTGCCGCTGGCGGTGCTGATCCTGTCGGTCCTGGGCGCGATCCTGGCCGGCATCGCGACCCCGACGGAAGCGGCGGCGGTCGGCGCGTTCGGCGCCGCGGTGCTGGCCGCGGCCTACCGCTCGCTGACGTGGAAGGCGCTGCGCGAGTCGATGGTCCTGACGGCGCGCACGTCGGCGATGGTGTGCTGGCTGTTCGTCGGCTCCGCGACGTTCGCATCGGTCTTCGCCTACCTCGGCGGCAACGTGCTGATCAAGGAATTCGTGCTTGGCCTGGACCTGAACCCGATCACGTTCCTGCTGCTCTCGCAGGCCATCATCTTCATCCTCGGCTGGCCGCTCGAGTGGACCGAGATCATCGTGATCTTCGTCCCGATCTTCCTGCCGATGCTGCCGCACTTCCAGATCGATCCGCTGGTGTTCGGCGTGCTGATCGCGATCAACCTGCAGACGGCCTTCCTGTCGCCGCCGATGGCGATGGCGGCCTACTACCTGAAGGGGGTCAGCCCTCCGCACGTGCTGCTGACGCAGATCTTCAGCGGCTGCATGCCGTTCGTATACATCGTGCTGGTGACGATGGTCATCATGTACGTCTTCCCGCAGACGGTGCTGTGGCTGCCCAGCGTGCTGTACGGCAACTGACGGAACGACGAAAGCGAGCAGGAGGAAACGCGCATGTTCATCAAGTTGCTTGCCGGGTTCGTCGCGGTGGTGCTGGTCGTCGCCTACGTGACCCCCTTGGTGTTCAAGATGAAGGATGTCCCCCTGGCCATCGTCATCCTGATCGGACTGGTCGCGATGCTGGTCGACCTCTGGCATTCACTGGGCAAGTCCGAGGACTGAGTCGCCATCAAGGCCGCGCGCGGGGGCCTGATGGCCTGGCCGCGCCGGGCCTGCGCACCCGACGCGTCGCGGCGTTGCGACTGGTGCGTTTCCCGCTTGCGCCGGAGACGGCGTTGACCGCTATCAACCGCCGTGGCGCGTGGCCTCCTACCTTGCAAGTAGGGGATTCACAGCTGGAGAAGCGCCATGACAGGGACCGCACGCACCGCCGGACCGCACCCGGCGCATCGCGACCAGGCACGCGAGGAACTGGCTGCCCCGGTGGACGACGAGAGCTCGCGCGTAGTCGCGAGGCCTGACGGCTTCTACTGGGTCGCCGACGACGGCCACCAGGAGTTCGGGCCGTTCCCCACCGCGATGGATGCGCTGGTGGCCCTGCGCTCCGGCATCGACAGCGGCCTCGAGCCCGACGAGACACTCGCCGAGGCCGAGGCCGAGATCGGGTTCGTGGAGCCGACCGCGCCCGACAACGAAACTCCCGACGAATAGTCCGGCGCGGGCGTTCATGCTGCTCTTCGCTCTGCAGGCCTCACGCCCGCTCGGCATCGAGGTGGCGACCGCGCTCGGCGTGCCGCTTGCGCCGCACGAGGAGCGGACCTTCGAGGATGCCGAGCACAAGATCCGTCCGCTGGTCGATCCCGGCGCCACCGACTGCGTGGTGCTGCAGAGCCTGCACGGCGGGCCCGAGGCCAGCGGCGACGACAAGCTGGTCCGCCTGCTGATGTTCATCGCCGCGCTCCGTGACCATGGCGCGCGCCGCGTGATCGCGGTCGTGCCCTACCTCGCCTATGCGCGCAAGGACCGTCGCACGCAGCCCTTCGATCCGGTGTCGATCCGCGTCGTGGCGCAGCTGTTCGAGGCGGTGGGCTGCGACGCGCTGGTGACGCTGGAAGCGCACAACGTCGCCGCGTTCGACAACGCGTTCCGCCTGCGCGCCGTCAGCCTGTCGCCGAATCCGCTGTTCAGCGCGGTCGCCGCGAAGCTCGTCGGCGACGCGCCGCTCGCCGTCGTGTCGCCCGACGTCGGCGGGGTCAAGCGCGCCCAGCTGTGGCGCGAGGCGCTCGAAGTCGCGCTCAAGCGTCCGGTCGGGCAGGCGTTCATCGACAAGCGCCGCGCTTGCGGCGTGGTGAGCGGCGGCGATCGCGTGACGGGCGACGTCGACGGCGCGACCGCGCTGATCGTCGACGACCTGATCGCCACCTTCGGCACCATCGAT
>JAOUJD010000088.1 GCA_029883565.1 Burkholderiaceae bacterium | reverse complement strand
GAGCCCCCCAACAGTCCGGCCACCATCGAGACGACGACGGTTGTGAGTATCTGCAGGAAGACCACCCGGAACATGCGCCTCCGAGACCGCCTTCCGCGGGATAGAAGTCCGTTTTCGCCAAACCGCGAGATTCTACGAGGCGGGCGGATACCGGGTCAAATTTGTGTTGCGGCGCACATTGACCTAGCTCACTCGGAGACACCGCCCGCCGCCCCCGTTCTCCGCCGCCCTCTAGGTCCGGCGCAGGCGCTCTACGATCCCGTCCAGCTGGTCCAGGCTTGAGAATTCGATCACCAGCCTGCCCCGCCCTTTCGCGTCGGCGGCGAGTTTCACGCTCGCGCCGAGCTTGTCGGCAAGCTCCTCTTCCAGCCGCACGATGTCCCGGCTGCGCGGCGCGGCCGCACCCCGTCCCGGCCGCGTTTCGGCCCTGGCAGCGTGAGCCACCAGGGTCTCCGCTTCGCGCACCGAGAGGCCCCTGGCAGCGATGCGGTTGGCAAACTGGATCTGGTGGGCCGAGTCAACGCCCAGCAGCGCGCGGGCGTGGCCCATGTCGATCCTGCCGTCCATCAGCAGCTCCTGCACCGGCTTGGCGAGGTTGAGCAATCGCAGCAGGTTCGACGTCGCGCTGCGCGAGCGCCCGATCGCCGCGGCGGCCTGCTCGTGGGTGAAGTCGAACTCCCGGATCAGCCGCTGCACCCCCTGGGCCTCCTCGAGGGGGTTCAGGTCTTCGCGCTGGATGTTTTCGATCAGCGCCATTGCCAGGGCGGCGGTATCGGGCACCTGCTTGATCAGCACAGGCACCTCGGTCAGCCCCGCCATCTGCGCGGCACGGAAACGGCGCTCGCCGGCGATGATCTCGTAACGCTCTGAGCCGACCGGGCGCACCAGGATCGGCTGCATCACGCCCTGCGCCTTGATGGACTCCGCCAGTTCGGCCAGCGCCTCCGGGTTCATGCGGGTGCGCGGCTGGTACTTGCCGGGCTGCAGCAGGCCGATCGCGAGGGCGCTGGGCGCTCCGGATGGCGCCGCCGCGGGCCGCTCCTCGCCCAGCAGCGAATCGAGCCCGCGGCCAAGTCCCTTCGGTCGCTTCATCATCCCTTCCTCTCCTCCCCTGCCGGCGGGAAGCGATACCAGTAGGCATAGCCGTCCCTGAAGCCGAATTTCGAATAGGCATGCCGCGCCGGCGCGTTGCTGGCCTCGACCTGCAGGTATGCCGTGGTGCATCCGCGCGCGCGCGCCTGCCCCAGCAACTCGATCACGATCCGGGTCGCGATGCCACGGCCCCGGCACGCGGCCGCCGTCACCATGCCGAAAATGCCCGCCCGCGAACCGTCGATCGCAGCGCTGCCGCAGGCGATGATGCGCTCGCCGTCGCGGACCGCGAGGTAGGTGCCGTCGAGAGCGGAACGGGCGAACCGGTCACGCTCGACCTCCGCCCGCTGCGGGTCCAGCCCGTGCAGCGACGCCAGCGCCGCCCCGAACGCCGCCCTGTCAAGGGCGACGAGCGTCGCCGGCGGAGCCGACACACGGCTCGCCTCGCTCAGATCGAGGACCATCACGCGCGTGTCCTCCGCCGCGATGAAACCTGCCTGCGCCAACGCCCGATCGACGCCGGAGGGTTGCGAAAAGGGCGTGACCCGCAGGATCAACGGCACCCCGCGCCGTGCGTAGAAGTCCGCGCAGTAGGCGAGCTTCTCGTCGAGCGGCAGTTCCCCCGGCCCGGTCAGGTTGACCGAGCGGGCACGCTTGGCCTTGCCGTTTGCATAGCGCAGCAGCCAGCCGTCGTAGAACGCCTGCTCGCGCGGCTGGGACGCGGTGAGCGCGGCGTCCTCGATGCGCGCAAGCGCGGCGCCGTGCGCCGTTCGCAGCGCCTCGGGAATCGATGTGACGTCAAGCACGGGGCTACAGCGTCGCGATGCGCTGGATCATCTCGGCGCCGAACGCCACGTAGGCCTGGGCTCCTTTCGAGCTGCGGTCGTAGGCCACGCCAGGCAGCCCGTAGCTCGGCGCCTCCGCCAGCCGCACGTTGCGCGGGATGATGGTCGTGAACACCTTGTCGCCGAAGCGGGTCTCGAGCTGCTCCGAAACCTGCTGCTGCAGCGTCATGCGGGGGTCGAACATCACCCGCAGCAGGCCGATGATCCGCAACTCGGGATTCAGGTTGGCGGCCACGCGCTTGATCGTGTTGACGAGGTCGGCCAGCCCTTCCATCGCGAAGTACTCGCACTGCATCGGGATGATGACACCGTGCGCCGCGCACAGGCCATTCAGCGTCAGCAGCGACAGCGACGGCGGGCAGTCGATCAGGATGAAGTCGTACTCGTTTTCGACGGCGGCCAGCGCGTTCTTCAGGCGCATCTCGCGCTCGTCGATGTCGACGAGTTCGACTTCCGCGCCAGCCAGGTCGCGGTTGGCGCCCAGCACGTGGTAGCCGCCGTGCTCGCTGGCGACCCGCGCCTGCTTCACGTCGGCCAATCCGAGCAGTACCTGATACACGGAGGCCGCCAGGCTGCGCTTGTCGATGCCGCTGCCCATCGTCGCGTTGCCCTGCGGATCGAGGTCGACCAGCAGCACACGCCGGCCGTGCGCGGCGATGCCGGCCGCAAGGTTGACGGCGGTGGTCGTCTTGCCGACGCCGCCTTTCTGGTTTGCGATGCAGAAAATCCGGGCCATCTAGTTCTTCTCGTGTGGCGATTCGACGAGGCGGGCAGGGTCGTAGCCGTGCGCCGGCAGGCGCGCTTCAATCCCGCGGCGATCCTCCGCCGACAGTGCGCGGGAGCGCGCAAGGATCCACAGGTACTTGCGAGACGGCTCGCCGACGACGGCATAGCGGTAGTCCGGCGCCAGCTCGATGATCCAGTAGTCGCCCCAGCCGATCGGCAGCCAGCGCAGCGCCGCAGGCAGGAAACTGACTTCGAGGCGGTCGGTTCGGCCGTCGAGTCGGCGCGCGACGCCGCTGGCTTCGTCGACGCCACTCGCGGTGCGACAGCGGTTCACCACGCCGACGGCGCCGTCGTCGCGCAGGCTGTAGTTCGCCGTCGTGTCCGCCACGCACTGGCTCTGGAAGCGATTCGGATACTTCGCCACCTCGTACCAGCGGCCGGCATAGCGGGCCAGGTCGACGTCGCCGACGGTCGCCAGCGGCTCGCCGGCATCGGTCGCGGACATGGCGACGAGCAACAGCGCGGGCAGCAGCGTCTTCATCGCGCCAGCTTCAGGCCGAAAGCGATCAGCGCGACGCCCGCCACCCGCTGCATCGCGGTCGCAAGCCCTCGATGCGCGCGCACTCGCTCGCTGAGCGCGTTGGCGAAAGCGCACAGCGTGAGGCAGTACACGAGCGTGATGACCGCGATGGTGATCGCCATCGCCGCGAAGGTCGCGAGGCCGCGATGCTGGCCGGCATCGATGAACAGGGGGAAGAACGCCATGTAGAACACGATCGCCTTCGGGTTCATCAAGGTGATGAGGAATGCCTGTCGCGCGAAGTGGCGCGGCTCGAGGCGGATCGGCGAGGCGGCGCCGGCGCGTGCCGCGAGCAGTTTCAGGCCGATCCACGCCAGGTAAGCCGCTCCGGCGTACTGCAGCGCCCTGAAGAGCGTTTCGTTGGCTTGCAGCACGGCGGCCACCCCCGCAGCCGCGAGCCACATCAGCACCTGGTCGCCTGCAATCACGCCAAGGGTCGCGGCGGCGCCCCCGCGGAACCCACCCTTGCCGGTGGCTGTCAGCAGCGCGAACGTTCCAGGACCGGGCAGGGCCAGGAACACCAGGACGGCAGCGACGAACGCCCAGTAATCGGAGATGCCCAGCATCAGGGACCCTGCAGCAGAATGAGGTGGCGCTCGGCCCCGAGCCGAGGGACGTCGAGTTTAACGATGTCGACGACCCGGACATCCGGAAACGCCCGCCGCAGGGCGTTGACTTCGTCGGCAGGGACTGCGCCCTTCATCGCTGCCCACCACCCGCCGGGGGCGCGCAGGGCACGGGTCAGGCGGACAAAGTCTGCGAGCGAACCGAACGCACGCGAAACGATGAGATCGAACGGGGCGTGCTTCAACTCCTCGACACGCGCGTGCACGCACTCCAGGTTGTGCAGCCCGAGTTCCAGTTGCGCCTGGGTCAGGAATGCCACCTTCTTCTCCACTTTGTCGACGAGGGTCACCGACCAGGCCGGCCGGGCAATCGCCAGCGGAACTCCCGGCAGGCCGCCTCCAGCACCGACATCCAGCACCGCCAAGCGCTTTTCGCCACAGATGGCGGCAATTGGCGGCAAGATGGCCAACGAGTCGAGAAGATGATGCGAAAGGACGCCTGCCGTGGATCCGATGGCCGTCAGATTGTGGACGGCGTTCCAGCGCAGCAGCAGCCCCGCGAACCGCTCGAGCTGGACTGCCTGCGCCTGGCTCAGATCGAGCCCGAGCCCGCGCGCCCCAACGAGGATGTCCGCTGAAGACGGCGGGGTCGCGGCGTCAGGCGGCGAGCTGGCCCGCACCACTGCTTTTCGCAATCCGCTTCAGGTGGACGAGCAGCAGGGAAATCGCCGCGGGGGTCACGCCGGAAATGCGCGATGCCTGCCCCACCGTTTCCGGCCGCTGCTGCTTCAGTTTCTGCCTCACCTCGATCGACAGGCCCCGCACCTCCTCGTAGTCGATAGTGGCCGGGATCCTGGTCGTCTCGTGCGCCTCGTGCCGCGACACCTCTTCCTCCTGGCGCGCAATGTAGCCGGCGTACTTGACCGCGATCTCGACCTGTTCGGCGACGACGGGATCGTCCGATTCCGGCTGCCCGAGCGCGGTGCCGTCGATCGTCCGCAGCGACAGGAGCGAGGGATAGGTCACTCCCGGTCGACGCAATAAGTCAGTGAGCGTGTACTCTCGCTCTATGGGCTTGCCCAGGACGCGCGTGGCCTCGCCCTCCGACAGGATCCGCGGATTCACCCACGTCGACTTCAGCCGTTCCAGCTCCCGCGCCAGGGCGTCCCGCTTGCGGTTGAAGGCGTCCCAACGGTGATCGTCGACGCAGCCGAGGCGACGCCCAGCCTCGGTCAACCGGAGATCGGCATTGTCTTCGCGCAGCGAAAGCCGGTACTCGGCCCGACTCGTGAACATCCGGTAGGGCTCCGAAACGCCGCGCGTGATGAGATCGTCGACAAGGACGCCCAGATACGCTTCATCGCGTCGCGGGCACCAGGCTGCCTCCCCTTTGGCCAGCAGCGCCGCGTTCAGCCCGGCCAGCAACCCCTGCGCCGCGGCCTCTTCGTATCCCGTGGTGCCGTTGATCTGGCCGGCGAAGAAAAGGCCGCTGATCGATTTGGTTTCGAGCGAGCTACGGAGCGCCCGCGGATCGAAGTAGTCGTACTCGATCGCGTACCCCGGACGGAGAATGTGCGCCTGCTCAAGGCCGCGCATCGACCGCACGACGGCGATCTGCACATCGAAAGGCAGCGACGTGGAAATGCCGTTTGGATAGAACTCGTGCGTCGTCAGCCCTTCGGGCTCCAGGAAGATCTGGTGGCTGGCCTTGTCGGCGAACCGGTGAATCTTGTCCTCGATCGACGGACAGTAGCGCGGCCCCACCCCTTCGATCACTCCTGAATACATCGGCGAGCGATCGAGGTTGGCGCGGATGATCTCGTGGGTGGTCGCGTTCGTGTGCGTAATCCAGCACGGCACCTGGGTAGGGTGTTGCTCGGGCCGCCCCAGGAACGAAAAGACGGGAACCGGATCGAGGTCGCCAGGCTGCTCCAGGCAGAGCGAGAAGTCGATGGTCCTGCCGTCGATCCGGGGGGGTGTGCCCGTTTTCAGCCGCCCTTGCGGAAGCCGCAGCTCGCTCAGACGGCGCGCGAGCGAAATGGCTGGCGGATCACCGGCTCGGCCGGCAGCAAAGTGCTCGAGACCAATGTGGATGAGGCCGTTGAGAAAGGTCCCGGCCGTCAGGACGACGGTGCGCCCCGAGAACCGGATGCCCGATTGGGTCACAGCGCCAACAACGCGCTCGCCCTCCAGCATCAGGTCGTCGACCGCCTGCTGGAAGAGCCACAGGTTCTGCTGGTTTTCGAGCCGTGTCCGAATGGCTTTCTTGTAGAGCAAGCGATCGGCTTGCGCCCGGGTCGCACGTACGGCCGGCCCCTTTGACCCATTGAGAATGCGGAACTGGATGCCCGCCTCGTCGGTCGCCGCGGCCATCGCCCCGCCGAGAGCGTCAACCTCCTTGACGAGGTGGCCCTTGCCGATGCCCCCGATCGAGGGGTTGCATGACATCTGCCCCAGTGTTTCGATGTTGTGCGTCAGCAGCAGCGTCCGGCAACCCGTCCGCGCCGCAACGAGCGCGGCCTCCGTGCCGGCATGACCGCCGCCCACGACGATGACATCGAAACTTTCCGGGTAGTGCATCCGCAGGACTTGAGATCAAAGCTGGAAGATGGCGGCGGCGCCAAGCGACGCAATGGCTGCCTCGAGCGGGGCCGAGTATACGAGCCGCGGGTACGGCTACAGGAATGTTTCACGTGGAACCGGTTCCACGTGAAACAACTACTTCCCGAAACGAGGCTCCAGGGCGGACCCGCGAATACGGAGGCTGATCGGTGCCTGCACCCGCTGCCCGCCTAGCTCGACCCGCACGACGCCCGCAAGCCCCAGATCGGGCGCGACGGTGAAGTCGCTCCGCGCAGACAGGGCGCCGGCCCGGCCGCCCGTTTCCTCGAACCGGACGCCGCTCGCGGACGCCGCCAGCGTGCCCTCGAATTCCGTGAAGCGCGTCGTCCCGGCGGCCGTCGCCCCTTGCGTCGCCGCAAGGCCGAGATTGATCCCGTTCAGCGTCGCCCACCGAAGTTGGAAAGGCCCTTCGATGGCGGTCCGGCTGATGGCGTCATCGAGCGTTGCGCCGCGTCCGACCATGGTGAGGCTCAGCGTGGCCGTGCCCTGGATCGAAGTCGGCAGCGCTTCCTGCGCCCCCTGCCCCCGCGGCCGCAGCGATTGCAGGACGGACTCGACGTCGATGTTGGTGGCGTTTGCGATCCCGGTGATCACCCATTCAACGTCCGTGGCGGCGAACAGCATCCCGGTCGTGACGCCGAAGAAGCCTGCCAGCGTGTAGGAGGACACCTCGAGAACGTTCCCGTTGATCCGTCCAGCCGCGCGAACCTCGTTCCATCTGACCTTGGGCCCGACCGGCAGGGCCCACCGTTCTGCTTCGAGGCTGAAGTCCACGACCTCGGGACCTTCGGTCGCCGGCGCCGGCCTGAACTGAATCTGCATCGTGCCGCCGTCATTGCCTTCGAGCGGCCGAAGTATCAGCGGTCCGAAATTGCCGTCTTCACCGCGTCGCAGGAGGCCCTCGTATTGCCCAGGGAGCAGCCGGTTGTCGGTGATCCGGATCGACTCGAAGCGGATCGTTGAAATCTTGCTTGGCAGTTCGCGCGCGCTGCCCGGCAGGACCCGGACGGCCGACATCGCCTGTGCGGGCGTCATGGTCAGCGGCGCGATCGTCGCCTCGCCCCAGACCCACTGTCCGCCCCGCAGCGCCGCCCAGATGTCTTTCCAGTTGATGAGGATCGAAACCTCGTCGGCCTTGAACTGGCCGGCGGCGCTCACCTCGCGGATGACGAGGCGCGGCGTCGGCAGCAAGCGGAACTCGCTCCCTGCGACCGTCACCGGCCGCTTCAGCACCGTGGTCAACCTGTCGGCGATGCGGGCCGCCGACGTTTCGTCGCGCAAGGGCTTCAGCATTCCGTACAAGACGCCAAGGATCACGACCATCACGGCAACGCCAAGCAGCCGCTTCATCCAGACGCGCAGGGCCACACGCCGGCGTTCATCCGCGTACTCCTCCGCGTCGGCGCGGTCCCGCTCCTCCTGCAGATCCAATCGGTCTGGCACGTTCACCGTCGTGATCGCGAAGCGGGTCGCCTCGGTGGCATCCCACTGTGGCTCGGTCGGCGGCTGGGTCACCGTTGCAACTTCGGTCTGCGAGCGCACACTTCCGCGCGGACGGCTTCGCGTGGACGCGGCGCGGACGGGTGCCGGCTCGCCGGTGGCCTCCCGCGCCAATTGAGCCGCTGCCCGCTCGACGCTCGCGCGCACGAGTTCCGAGGCGACCTCCTCGTCACTTGAGCCGAATACGGTGACCGGATCGAGTTCCGTCTGTTCGAGAAAGTGTGCAACCGCCTCGGGCTCGAGGCGCGAAACCTCCGGAACGAGCCCGGTGGCCTTGATCGCATCCATCGACCCCATCGGCTCCACGAGGCCCGCATCCTGCAGCTTGCCAAGGGCGCGTTCGACTCGCTCGTCGTTCAGGCTCGGAAGACGCGCCTGCAATCCGGCGACATTCAGCCGGCCGTCGAGCAGGATCAGGATCAGCCGTTCGCTCTGCGTGAACTGGTGCGACTTCTCATAGACCTCCCGCACACCTCGATCGGTGCGGCGGTAGATCATCGCAGCGTTCAACGACATTGCATCACTCGTAGTGTCAGCCGGTGCCGGACGGTTGTGGTCTGGTCGATCGATTGTATCGATGAAGACAGCGCGCTCGTAGTCCGTCATTCATCCGATAAGCCAGCCCTAACCTCGCCGATTGGCGGCTTCGCCGCAAATGAAAAGGGCGGCAATCGCCGCCCTTGGTCGAGCGAAACGCCAGTTATGCCGCCGGCGCCGCGCGCCTGCGCGCCCACCACTCGGCGAACTCGCCGACGATACCGCGCCGGAACGCAAGCACGCAGACGACGAAGATGAGGCCGGTCACCACCGTGACCGACTCGCCCAGTCCATTGAACCAATCGATGCCCGTGACCCCGGCCAGGAACATGCCGATCTCGCCGACCTTGTTTTCGAGCGCGATGATGATGAACGCTCCCAGGATCGGGCCGAGCATCGTGCCCATGCCGCCGACGAGCACCATCAGGATCACAAGCCCGGACATCGTCCAGTGCGCGTCCGTCAGCGTGGCGAAGCCAAGCACCAGTGTCTTGGTCGCTCCCGCCAGGCCGGACAGCGCCGCGGAAAGGACGAAGGCAAGCAGCTTGAAGCGCGCGGTGTCGTAACCGAGCGACATTGCGCGCGGCTCGTTCTCGCGGATCGCCTTCAGCACCTGCCCGAAGGGCGAGTGCACCGTTCGATAGACGACCAGGAACGACAGCACGAAGATCCCGAGAACCACGTAATACAGCGAGATGTCGCTGCGCAGGCTCACGATCCCCAGCAGAGATCCGCGCGGCACGCTCTGCAGTCCATCCTCGCCACCGGTGAATGGGGTCTGCAGGAACAGGAAGTACAGCATCTGAGCAAGCGCCAGCGTGATCATCGAGAAATAGATCCCGCTGCGACGGATCGCAAGCACGCCCATCACGAAACCGAGCGCGGCCCCGCTGAGCAGGCCGACCAGCAAGCCAAGCTCCGGCGAAAACCCCCACACCTTCATCGCATGTCCCGCGGCGTACGCCGCGCCGCCGAGAAAGGCGGCGTGACCGAAGGACAGCAGGCCGGTGAACCCGATCAGCAGGTTGAAGGCGATTGCGAACAGAGCGAAGCACATCACCTTCATCACGAAAACGGGGTAGGCACCGAACCAGGGCAGCGCCGCCACCAGGGCAACCAGCACTGCATACAACCAGAGCG
>JAOUJD010000350.1 GCA_029883565.1 Burkholderiaceae bacterium | reverse complement strand
CGCGCCACACGAGTTCGGACAGCCAGGTGGACGCGCCTTCAGAAGCGTGTTCCCGGGCGCGCCGGACCAGTTCTCGGATCGCGATGGTGCCGAATCGCAGATGGACCGAGAGATACGACGGGCCACGCACCGCAGGGAAGTCGCGGGCGGTCCGGTAGTCGTCGATGCGATCCATGAAGTCGTCCAGCAGTTGCCTGGCCCCTTCCTCTCCCAGGGGCAGCCGCAGTTCGGCGAGGTTGCCCGGCCTGAAGCCGATCTGGGCAAGCGTGGGTCGCAGGGGCGGGCCGGCCGCCGGCGCGAGGCGCCCGAAGTCGCCGTCGCGCGCGCCGATGTCAGCCGGGGTCAGCCGCTTCAGCCACGCGTTCCGGTACGGGGTGAACACGGAGTAGGGCGAACCGGCGCCGGTCATCACCTCGCTCTTCTCGAAGATCACGTGGTCCTTCGACAGCAGCAGGCGCTGGCCGCGTTCCGCAAGCTGCCGGGCGACCTCCGCATCGCGCGCCGTCGCGTAGGGCTCGTAGTCGGTGTTCGCGAACACCGCGTCCACCCCCAGGCGGCGCGCGAGGTCGACGACCGATTCCACGGCGCGCCCGTTGGTGACCATCAGCCCGCCTCCTCGCCTGCGCAGCGCCTCGTCGAGGGCGGCGACCGCGGCGTGGATGAACTCGACGCGCCGGTCATCGCGCGCGCCATCCGCGAGAAGAGGGTCGAGGATGGCCCGGTCGTAGACGAACGCGCAGTGGACGCGCCTGCACGATTGCAGTGCGGCGGCGAGCGCGGCATGGTCGGACAGACGCAGGTCGCGCCGGAACCAGACGAGACCGGCGTCAAGGGACATCGAAAACCCGGGCGGGAAGCGGGGCGACAGGAGTGCGGGGGAGTTTACAATCGGCGGCATGCCGAGCGGTCCGATGGACTTGAAACATCAGTTCCTGATCGCCATGCCCGCCATGGTCGACCCGAACTTTTCGGGTTCGGTGGTCTACGTCTGCGACCACAGCGAGCGCGGCGCGCTCGGTCTCGTGATCAACCGCCCGACCGATCTCACCCTCGAGACCCTGTTCGACCGCATCGACCTCAAGCTGGAGATCGCGCCGTGGAAGGACACGCCGGTGTACTTCGGCGGCCCGGTCCAGACCGAGCGCGGCTTCGTCCTCCACGGGCCCGCGCAGGCGTACAGCTCGACGCTGCCGATCACGTCCGAGATCTCGCTGACGACCTCCAAGGACGTGCTGGAGGCGGTGGCCGAGGGCGCCGGGCCGGACAGGATGCTGGTGACGCTCGGGTACTCGGGCTGGGGCGCCGGCCAGCTCGAGAGCGAGATCGCTCAGAACGCCTGGCTGACGGTCAAGGCGGAATCCGACATCATCTTCGACACGCCGCCGGACGAGAAGTACAACGCGGCGCTGAGGCTGCTCGGGATCGACACCCTGCAGCTCTCGGGGCAGGCCGGCCATGCGTGACCTGCATGGTCGCGCATCCCCTTCGTCAGCCCTCCTTTCCTCCTTCCTTTCCTCGATGACCGACCGCGTCGTGCTCGGCTTCGACTTCGGCGCGCGGCGCATCGGCGTGGCGATCGCCAACACCATCACCCGCGAAGCGCGGCCGTTGACCACCGTCAACGCGGCCACGGTCGCCGCGCGGTGGGATGCGGTCGCCGCGCTGATCGCGGAATGGGAGCCGGCGCATCTGGTGGTCGGCATTCCGCGCCACCCTGACGGGGCACCCCACGAGATGACCGCGCGTTGCGAACGCTTTGCCCGCCAGCTCGAAGGCCGCTTCGGGCGGCCGGTGGCGCGCGTCGACGAGCGGTACACATCGGCAGTCAGCGAGCGGGCGGACGACGTCGACGCCGCGGCCGCCGCACTGATCCTGCAACAGTGGTTCGACGAGGAGCGCGCGCGCGATGCTTGAACTCGACGCCGAAACGATCTATCGCCATCTGGCGCAACGGGCCCGCGAGACGTTCGTGGGCGAAACACTGAAGCTGGTCGGCGTCCATACCGGCGGCGTGTGGCTCGCCGAACGGTTGAAGCGCGACCTGAAGATCGCCGATCCGGTCGGCATCCTCGACGTGTCCTTCTACCGGGACGACTTCGACCAGTCGGGCCTGAAGCCGGCGGTGCGGCCGTCGCAGATCGCGTTCGACGTCGCCGGCAGCCACATCCTGCTGGTCGACGACGTGCTGAACACCGGCCGCACGGTGCGCGCGGCGATGAACGAGATCTTCGACTACGGGCGGCCGGCCAGGGTCGACCTCGCGGTGCTGATCGACCGCGGCGGGCGCGAGCTGCCGATCGCCGCGAGCATCGTGGGCGCGACGATCGAGCTGCCGGCCGACGTGGCCGTCGTGCTGGTGCGCGACGACGACGCGCAGCTGCACCTGACGATGGAAAAGCGCGGCGACTGAACGACTGAAGAACGGGGAGCGGGGAACGGGAATGGGAACGAGGAATCCGCAGCTCAACTCCAACGGGGAGCTGCACCACCTGCTGTC
>JAOUJD010000349.1 GCA_029883565.1 Burkholderiaceae bacterium | reverse complement strand
GCCGCGGACCGGGCCGAACATGCAGGGGCTTTCGCGCAAGCGGATCTTCGCCGCCATCGATGCCAGCCTGAAGCGGCTCGGCATGGACTGGGTCGACCTCTACCAGATCCACCGCTTTGACCCGGCGACGCCGATCGAGGAGACGATGGAGGCCCTGCACGATGTCGTCAAGGCGGGCAAGGCGCGGTACATCGGTGCTTCGAGCATGTGGGCGTGGCAGTTCGCCAAGATGCAGCAGGTTGCGCGCGAGCGCGGGTTGACTCCGTTCGTGTCGATGCAGAATCACTACAACCTGCTCTATCGCGAAGAGGAGCGCGAGATGCTGCCGCTGTGCCGTGACCAGGGGGTGGGCGTGCTGCCATGGAGCCCGCTGGCGCGCGGGTTCCTCGCCGGCAACCGCCGTCGCGAGGACAAGTCCGCGGGCGCCACGTCCCGCGCACAGACGGACGAGATCGCGCAGCGCTTCTACTACCAGGACAGCGACTTCGCAGTCGTCGAAGCGTTGAAGTCCCTTGCGGAAGCCCGCGGCGAGTCGATGGCGCGAGTGGCCTATGCGTGGCTGGTTGGACGGCCCGGAGTCACCGCGCCGATCGTCGGCGCGAGCAAGGTCTGGCAACTGGACGAAGCGGTGCGTGCGATTGGCCTGGTGCTGTCGGGCGACGAAGTCAGCGCTCTGGAGAGGGCGTATCGCCCGCATCCCGTGCTCGGGCATGCCTGATGCGCGGATCCGGCCGTGTGCCGGACATCACCGTGGCACGCGAGTGCGCCGCGCAGCGGCCGAAACGCCAGGTTCCGACTGGCGCCGGCACAAGCGAAAACGGCCACCTTGCGGTGGCCGTTCGCGACTGCAGCGCCGCTGCGGGCGCCCTCAGTTCATGCGGGGCCTAGCAGCCGCCTTTCTTCTCTTTCTTCTTGCCTTCTTCTTTCTTGGCTTCTTCCTTCTTGGCGGCCGGCTTCGCCTCGGGCTTCTTCGCCTCTTCCTTCTTCATCTCGGTCGTCTTGGCCTCTTCCTTCTTGGGCTCCGCTTTCTTCTCGTCGGCGAGCGCGGCGGTGCTGGCGAAGGCGAACAGGCCGGCAAACAGGATGGACAGCAGTTTCTGCATTTTCAAGACTCCCGGGAGGGTTGGGGTACAGGGAAAGGGTGACGCCGGTACTGCCTGGCGCTGCAAGAGCGCGCGATTCTAGCGATCACCCGGCCGCGCGCAAGCGGCCGGAGTCGGATCCAACGCAGTCCGGATGGAACCGGTTGACGGCTAGGAAAACCGCGGCTTCAGGCCGGCAAAGCGCGTTTCGAGCCACGCCATGCCGCGACTGGCGGCGAGCAGGAGCAGCATGAAACCGATGGCCCACCAGATCATGCCGATTCCGGTTGCGTCGGGCAGCAGCAGTTCGCCCTGGCTGACCGACCGTATCCACGTTTCCAGGCCCGGGGTCAGTTCGGCGAACGTCCAGACGCCGGCGAGCATGCCAAGGGCAAAGGCGAGGCCGTCGGTGCGGCCCGTCGCGATCGCCGCGATCGACGTGCCGGGGCAATAGCCGCCCACGATGAAGCCGGCGCCAAACAGCAGGCCGCCCACGACCTGCGCCGGCAGCGCAGTCGGCTCGATGTAGAACTGCGACACGTCGACGGCTCCCAGGGCCGACAGCACGGCGATGCCCGTCATCGCGGTCACGATGGCGGTCAGCATGACCTTCACGACCGCCATGTCGAACAGGTAGAAGACGGCCGTCAGCTTGCGCGCGCTGCCAAAGCCGGCGCGCTCGAGGCAGTAACCAAAACCGAAACCGAGAACAACGGCGATGGCCAGATCGGTGGCGATCGACCACTCCATGTGGGAGACGAGGGGAAACATCAGATCCACTCCTTGCGGACGAACCAGGCCAGCCCGTAGGCGGCGGCGAACACGGACATCATGAAGACCAGGCTGCCGACGTTGAGGATGGCGCCACCCGTCAGCGCCTGACCGCTGGTGCAGCCCTTCGCGAGTTTCGCGCCGTATGCGGCCACGAAGCCGCCGCAAAAGGCGAGCAGAAGGCGCGTGCTGCCGGAGATGCGCGGGCCGCGCTCGACCATGAGGCGGAGACGCCGCCCCTGCCAGCCGGAGATCAGGGCGCCGAGCAGCGCTCCGCCGAGCAGGAACACGGTCCAGGAGGCGAGCGGGGCGCCGTCGTTCCAGTAGCGCGCATGCACGGCATTGGCCGTCACGTGATCGACGGATACGGCGAGGCTGGCAAGCCAGGCCGCCACCGACGAGAAGGCGCCAGTCGCGCCGAGGCCGCGCCCGGTGACGAGGTAGGTCGCGAGCAGGACGAGCCCGAGCAGCGCGCCGACGAGATACGGATTCCAGTAGGGAAGGGCGTGAGCGCGCCGAAGTGGCATCGGCGCAGTGCCCGCGAGTGATTGCGACATGATCGGTTCCCGCTTGCAGTCGGATGCAGCGAGGATATCCACCGCTGCGCCCGGGACTTTGGACGCAGGTCGAAACGGGAGGATCTAGGCGAGCGTT
>JAOUJD010000087.1 GCA_029883565.1 Burkholderiaceae bacterium | reverse complement strand
CGCGGGCGTGCGCCTCGCGATGATCGATTCGTCGTTTCCCAGCTACCGCGGGATCGCTCGCGATGCGACGGCAGGCAGCGCGCTGGGTCCGCTGGCCACGCTCGCCGCCCCCGCGCTGCCCGGGCCCGACAAGGACCCGGTGACGGCGCTGAAATCGATCAGCGTGCCCCTGGTCTTCGTGCACGGCACGCGCGACGCGGTGATCCCGCACGCGAACAGCGACGCGCTGCACGCGGCGGCGCCCGCGACGAGTCGGCTTTGGAAGATTCCGGAGGCGGACCACGTTGCCGCGCTGGCGCTGCCCGGCCCATGGCGCGAACGGCTGGTGGCGGCGATCGATGCTGCGGTCAGTCAGGTTGCGCCGAGACCGTGAGCGCTAGCGCCGCCGGTAGTCGACGAAGTCGAACCCGTACGGCCGCCCCTCGGCGGGAGAGTGCGGCTGCCGGCCGGCCTGGGCCCATTCAAGAGCCGAAGGCGCCGGCAGGAACGTGTCGCCGTCGAAATCGGCGTGGATCTCGGTCAGCAGCAGCCGGTCGGCGCGCGGCAGGGCCTCGGCGTACAGCTGGGCGCCACCGATGACGAAGATCTCGTCGCTGCCGGCGCACAGGGTGACGGCCTCGTCGAGGCTGTGCACGACGTCCGCGCCCGCGGCGGCAAACGCGCGGTCCCGGGTCACCACGACGCTGCGCCGTCCCGGCAGTGGCCGCCCGATCGATTCCCAGGTCTTGCGCCCCATCACGATCGGATGACCCATGGTCGTGCGCTTGAAGAAGGCGAGGTCTTCCGGCAGGTGCCATGGCAACCCGCCCTTCGCGCCGATCACGCCGTTGCGCGCGCGCGCCAGGATCAGCGTGACGCGCGGAGCCTTCGCTGCGCTCACACGGCCACCGGCGCCTTGATGTGCGGGTGCGGGTCGTAGCTCTCGATCTCGAAGTCCTCGAAGGCGTAGTCGAAGATCGAGGCGGGCCGGCGCTTGATCGAAAGCCGCGGGTACGGGCGCGGCTCGCGCGCGAGCTGCTCGCGCACCTGGTCGAAGTGGTTGTTGTAGATGTGGCAGTCGCCGCCGGTCCACACGAAGTCGCCGACGCCGAGGTCGCACTGCTGCGCGATCATGTGGGTCAGCAGCGCGTAGCTCGCGATGTTGAACGGCACGCCGAGGAAGATGTCGCAGCTGCGCTGGTAGAGCTGGCAGGACAGCCTGCCCTGCGCCACGTAGAACTGGAACAGCAAGTGGCACGGCGGCAGCGCCATCTTCGGGATGTCGCTGACGTTCCACGCGGAGACGATCAGCCGGCGCGAGTCAGGATTGGTCCTGATCTGCTGCACGACCTGCGAAATCTGGTCGATCGCGCCGCCATCGGGCGTCGGCCACGAGCGCCACTGCACGCCGTACACGGGCCCGAGCTCGCCGTCCTCGCGCGCCCACTCGTCCCAGATGGTGACCTTGTTGTCGCGCAGGTACCTGACGTTGCTCGAACCCTGCAGGAACCACAGCAGTTCGTGGATGATCGAGCGCAGGTGCAGTTTCTTGGTGGTGACGAGCGGGAACCCTTCCTGCAGGTCGAACCGCATCTGGTAGCCGAACCAGGACTTGGTGCCGGTCCCGGTGCGGTCGGTCTTGTCGACGCCACGTTCGAACACGTGGCGCATGAAGTCTTCGTACTGGCGCATGGTCGCTCGATGGAACTGCGCCGCATTCTAATCGGCGGCGGCTCGGGTCCCCGGCGGCCGCTCAGCCAGCGAACTGCATCGCCGCCAGGCGGGCGTACAGCCCGCCGCGCGCGACGAGCTCCGCGTGCGTGCCGGCCTCGACGATGTCGCCGTGGTCCATCACGAAGATCCGGTCGGCGCGCTGGACCGTGGCGAGGCGGTGGGCGATGACGATCGTGGTGCGGCCGCGCATGGCCGCATCGAGCGCGGCCTGCACGGCGCGTTCGCTCTCGGCATCCAGCGCCGAGGTCGCTTCATCGAGCAGCAGCAGCGGCGCGTCCTTCAGGATCGCGCGCGCGATCGCCAGGCGCTGGCGCTGCCCGCCCGACAGGCGCAGCCCGCGCTCGCCGACCTCGGTCGCGTAGCCGTCGGGCAGCCGCAGCGCGAACTCCTCGACGTGCGCCGCGCGTGCCGCCGAGCGGGCCGCGTCGTCGCTCGCATCGGGCCGGCCATAGCGGATGTTGTCCAGCACCGAACCCGAGAAGACGGTGGCCTCCTGCGGCACGACCGCGATGCGCCGGCGCAGGTCGCCGAAGGCGGCGCTGCGCACGTCCACGCCGTCGATCCGGATCGCGCCGTCGCTGGTGTCGTAGAACCGCTGCAGCAGCTGGAAGATCGTGCTCTTGCCGGCTCCCGAGGGACCGACCAGCGCGACCGTGCGGCCGGGATCGACCGTCAGGGACAGGCCGTCCAGCACCCGATGCTGCGGCCGCGACGGGTAGGCGAAGGTGACGCGGTCGAACTCCACTCGAGTGCCGTGGGGCGCGGCCGGCAGCGGGACGGGCGCGGCAGGGGCGCGAATCGGCGACTCGCTGTGCAGCAGTTCCATCAGCCGCTCGGTTGCGCCGGATGCCCGCAGCAGGTCGCCCCAGACCTCGCCGAGAACCGCGGCCGCGCCCGCGACGACGCTGATGTAGAGCGCCGTCTGGCTCAGCTCGCCGGCGGTGATGCGTCCCGCCAGCACTGCCTGCACACCGCCGTACAGCCCGTACAGCAGCGACCCGAACACGCCGATGATCACGAACGCGGTCAGCGTCGCGCGCGTCGCCGTGCGACGCACCGCCGTGCCGAACGCGCGCTCGTTGGACTCGTGGAAGCGGCGCGCCTCGCTCGCCTCCTGCGTGAAGCTCTGCACGACGTGCACCGCGTTCAGGACTTCGCCGGCGATCGCGCTCGAGTCGGCGATGCGGTCCTGGCTGGCCCGCGACAGACGCCGCACGCGCCGACCGATCAGCATCGCAGGCAGGACCACCAGGGCGATGATGCCGACCACCGTGAGCATCAGGCGCGGACTGGTGGCGATCAGCATCGCGATGCCGCCGACGAACAGCACCGTGTTGCGCAGCCCCATCGAGATGCTGGAGCCGACGGCGTTCTGGATGACCGTCGTGTCCGTGGTCAGGCGCGACAGCACTTCGCCCGTCTTCAGGGTTTCGAAGAACTGCGGGCTCTGGCCGAGGACGTGCGCATAGACTGCCTGGCGCAGGTCGGTCGTGACGCGGTCGCCGAGCCAGCTCACCATGAAGAAGCGCGCCGCGGTGAAGATGCCGAGGGTCACGGCGACGACGAACAGCACGCCGAAGTACTGGCGCACCGCCACCAGCTTGTCGCCGAGTCCGCCGGCCGGCGCGGCCAGGCCCTGGTCGACCAGCAGACGCACGGCATAGGGCAGGGCGAGCGTCGCGCTCGCCGCCAGCAGCAGGAACAACAGCGCGAGCGCGACCTGCATGCGGTACGGAGCGACGAAGGGGAGCAGCGCGCGCAGCGGCGCGATGCGGCGCGCCGGCGCGGGCTGGCCCGAGGGGGTCGAGGTCATCGGTCTAAAGTCGGATCGGCGCGACGTATCCGGTCATCTCGAGGTAGCCGCGCCCGACGCGACGGCCGTCTTCGAGCAGTTCGCTCGCGCCCTCCCAGTACACCGCGCCGGTGGTCATCCTGGAATCCAGTTCCTGGTCCTTCATCAGTGGTGACGTCGAGAAGACCCGCCCGCCCACGCTCACCCGCTGGGCGACCGGCCAGCCGGCACGCGTGCGCGGCGAGGTCCACTCGGCCAGCGGCATGAAACGGACGTCGTCCGGACGGAAAGTCCGCGCGGGCCCGCCCGGCGCGCGCAGCGAAGCGTACGCGTAGAGCGGAGCGCGCCCCGCGCCCTGGCCGCGGATCTGGAAGGCGGTGAGGGCGGAACCGTCGTCGAGGTTCATCCCGATCCAGTCCCATCCGGCAGCGTTGGCCGGGAGCAGCGTGCTCGACCACTCGTGGTCGAGCCATCCCTTGCCGGCGAGCGTCTCGGTGCGTCCGTCGCGCGCGAGCGTAGCCCGCACCTCGAGCTGCGGCTGCGAGTAGTAGTAGCTTGCCTGCGCGGCGGCCGGACCCTTGCGCGAGTAGCCTGCGTCGCCCTGCGCCAGCAGGGCCTGCGTCGGACGCGCACTGAGTTCGAGCGCGAAGCCGCGCGCGGGCAGCGTGCAGTGATACGACCCGTCGGGCCGGCGCGCGAAGCGCCACGAAGCGAGCCGGACATCGGTGTCGTCGACCGCGGCGCCGGCCGCGCCCATGCCGGCCCGCGCGATGCGCTCGTCATGCAGCAGCGTGCCGCGCGCCGGATCGGCCAGCGCCGCGTGGGCGATGATCAGCTGCCTGGCGGCGAAGGCGCTCGGATTCGCGGGATCGATTTCGGTGCGCGTGCGGAAGAAGGTCACCTGGAACCCGAGTGCCGCGCCGCCCGGCGCGTCGAGCCAGCCGGTGAGGTACCACCACTCGGTCCGATAGTCGGGATGCGCTCCGTGGTCGCGCGGGAAGACCAGCGGGCGCGGTGCCACCGCCGGATAGTCGACGGTGCCGGCGCGCGCGGCGGCGGCGAGCGCGGCGGACCCCAGCAGGAACGCACGACGGTCCGGCATCGGCTCACCAGTCGTCGCGCACTGCGCGAACGGCGTCGATCGACACCGCGCGCCGGCCGGCGATGACTGCCGTCGCGACCGCCGCCAGCATCAGCGCCACCATCAGGCCGCCGATCAGGCGCTGCGGGGCGTCAAAGTCCATCGTCCAGTGGAACGACTGCGGATTGATCACCTTGATCAGCACGACACTCACGACCAGCCCGGTGGCCAGGCCGACGGCAATCGCCAGGGCGGTGACGAGCGCACCCTCGATGGCCAGCAGTTTCAGCACCTGCCCGCGCGTGAATCCGATATGGCGCAGCATGCCGAACTCGCGCGTGCGGGCGATCGCCTGCGAGGAGAAGGTGGCCGCAATCCCGGTCAGGCCGATCACGATGGCCGCGATTTCCAGCACGTAGGTGACCGCGAAGCTGCGGTCGAAGATCTGCAGGCTGAGCTTGCGGATATCTCCGGGCTGGACGAACTCGGTTGCAGCACCGGCATCCATCTGCGCCCGCAGCTCCTCGGCGACGCGCGTCGGCATGACTCCCGGCTTCAGCCACAGCGCGGCGTCGGTGATGGTGGCGTCGCCGGTGGCTGCCTGGTAGTCGCCGGTGCGCATCGCAATGGCGCCGAACTGGCGCGCGTAGTCACGCCAGACGCCCGCCACCGTGAAGCGATGCAGCTGTCCGCCGAGCGGCAGTTCGGCCACGCGACCGGGCGACATGCCGTAGATCTCCACCATGGCTTCGGTGACCCAGATCGGAGGAGGCATCTCCGGGGTCCAGCGAACGGCGTCGCCCGTCAGCGGAAGCTCGGCGCCCGGGTCGGCGGCGTCGAACGGGCGGACCACGAGCGTCACCTGCGCGCGCGCCGGATCGAGCTGCAGCTTCGCGAAGCGCGAGAAGTCCGCGCGCGCCACGCCAGGATGGCCGGCGAGGCGCCGCAGGTCGGCTTCCGAGAAGTACGCGATCGATCCGGTTTGCGCGACCCGTGCGTACAGCTCCGCCGGCAGGATGCGGTGCAGCCAGTCGTCGACCGAGCCGCGGAAGCTCGACACCATGGTGGCCATCGCGATCATCAGGGCAAAGCTCGCCACGATGCCCGCCATGCCGATCGCGGCGAAGCTCGGCGCCTGCGCGATGCGGGTGACCGCGAGCAGCAGGGTGGGGGAGCGCGCGCCGAGCGACGACTCTTCGATGCGCCGCGCGAGCGGGCCGAATGCGGCATGCGCGAGGCGCGGTTGCAGCGCGATGGACCCGATCAGCACGGCCGCGATCGACAGGTAGCCCCACACCGGAATGCCGCTGATCGGAGGCAGCGCCAGCAGCACCCCGGCGACGCCGAGCAGCGCGAGGCCGGGCCAGATCCTGCCGAGAGGCTTCAGCGCGTCTTCCTCCGCGCCTGCCTTCATCGCAAGGGCCGGCGACGTGGTGGCGGCGTCGCGCGCCGGGACCCAGCTCCCCGCGATGGCGGCGGCCAGCCCCAGTCCGAAGAAGAGCAGCACCGATACGCCGCTGAACTGCACTTCGGGCCGGCTGCCCGCGAAGAAGCCGCTGCCGAGATCGCCGCCGAGGAGGGTCAGCGTCAGCGTGGCGATGCCGGCTCCAAGCAGCAATCCCACGACGCTGCCCACGATGCCGAGCAGCGTCGCCTCCACCACCAGCAGCCACTGCAGCTCGTTCGAGGTGACGCCGACGACGCGCAGGTAGGCGAGCTGGGAACGGCGTGCGATCGTCGCCTGCGCCTGCAGTGAAAAGACGAGGAAGCCGCCGGTGAACAAGGCCACCAGCGCGAGCACGTTGAGGTTGACGCGGTAGGCGCGCGACAGGTTCGACACGCGCGCGGTCTCGGCATCGGCGCCCGCGATGGCCACGCCGGCGGGCAGGGCCAGGGTGCGGGACAAGGCCGCGATCGTCGCGCCGGGCGCGAGCTTCAGGTCGATCCGGGTCAGGCGGCCGAGCTGGCCGAGCCGCCACTGCGCGAAACCGAGATCCATCACGCCGACCAGCTGCCCGGCGCGCGCGCCGGGCAGCGTGCCCACGACCGGAAGGTCCACTTCACGCGCCCCGGCCAGCACGCGCAGGCGTCCTCCCACCTGCACCCTGAACCGTTCAAGCGCGGCCGGCGAGAGGAACACGCCGTCGTCGATGATCGCCAGCCGCCGGCCCTGTTCGGAGGAGGGCACCGGCAGCAGCGTCTGCGACAGGGCCGTCGCGCGGAAGACGTCGAGTCCGACGATCGGAAGCAGGGGCGGCCGGCCGCTGCCGATGCCGAGCACCGGCACGTCGAGCTCGAGCACCGGGCTCGCAAGCTCGACCGCCGGGCTGGCCACGACCCGCTCGAACAGCTGCTCGTCGAAACCCTCGCGCGCGCCGGCGATCGACGCATCCGCCTGGCCGGTCACGGCCCGCACGGCCGAGGAGAACTCGTTCAGGGCGGAAGCGTTGATCAGGTGCACCGCGTAGCCGAGCGCCACGCCGACCGCGATCGCCAGCACCTGCACCAGCGTGCGCAGCCGGTGCTGGCGTGCGTACCCGGCGAGGACATGCCACGAGAGCCACCACATGGGTCCAGTCTAGCGGGGGCGATCCCGCCTACGCGCCGGAGCTGCGGAAGAACCTGTGCTTGGCGGCCTCGCTCGCGGCCGTGTACAGGAGGGTGATCAGCAGCACCACGGCGAGCAGCGCCGGCGGCAGCGGCACGAAGTCGAAGATCGTCCGGGCGAGCGGCAGATAGGGCAGCGCGACGGCGGCGAGCGCGACGAGCGCGGTGGACAGCGTCAGCGCGATGGATGGCCGGCTGCCCAGCAGGGGTCGTTGCGTCCGCACCACCAGCAGGATCGAGAGCTCGGTCAGCAACGACTCGACGAACCACGCCGTGCGGAACTCCGGCGGGGCCGCCCTGATGACCAGCAGCAGCACGGCAAACGTGAGCAGGTCGAACACCGAGCTGATCCCGCCGAACACCAGCATGAAGTTGCGGATCCGCGCGACGTCCCAGCGGCGTGGGCGCCCGACGGTCTCGGGGTCGACGCGGTCGCCGGCCAGCGCCATCGCGGGCAGGTCCGACAGGAAATTGTTCAACAGGATCTGCTTGGGCAGCAGCGGAAGGAAGGGGATCACCAGCGACAGCGCCGCCATGCTCAGCATGTTGCCGAAGTTGGCGCTGGTCGTCGTGTAGACGTACTTCATCGTGTTCGCGAACACGCGCCGGCCTTCCTCGATGCCCTCGCGCAGCACGGTCAGGCTGTGCTGCAGCAGCACCAGGTCGGCGGTTTCCTTCGCCACGTCGACGGCCGAGTCGACGGAAATCCCGACGTCGGCCGCGTGCAGCGCCGGCGCATCGTTGATGCCGTCCCCGAGATAGCCCACCACGTGCCCGGTCCGGCGCAGCGCCTGGATGATCCGTTCCTTCTGGTTCGGGTCGACTTCCGCGAACACGGTAGTGCGCTCCGCGTGCTGCCACAGCGCTTCCTCGCGCATCGCGTGCAGGTCGGCGCCGGTCAGTACGCCCTCGACCGGCAGGCCGACCATGCTGGCGACGTGCAGCGCCACGCGGCGGCTGTCCCCGGTGATCACCTTCAGGTCAACGCCGAGCGCGGCGAGATCGCGGATCGCCGTCGCTGCGTCGTCCTTCGGCGGATCGAAGAACAGCAGGTAGCCCTCGAACCGCATGTCGGCTTCGTCCGCCGCGGTGTACTGCGGGCGGGACTCGATGTTCCGCGTGGCGACGCCCAGCACGCGGTACCCCTGGTCGCCCCAGCGTGCCGCCTGCTCGATCAGCGCGGCATGCCGCTCCGGCCGCAGCGCGCCGTCCTCGCCGTGAACCCGCGCGCAGGTGGCGAGCACGGGCTCGAGCGCCCCCTTCGTGATCAGCAGGTTCTCGCCGCCGGGGTGGGCGTGCCGTCGCACCGCCACGCTCAGTCGCTTGCGCACGAAGTCGTACGGTATTTCCTCGGTCTTGTCCCAGCGCGCGAGATCGAGGCCGGGCGACGCGGCGCCGATCGCGGCGTCGAGCGCGTTCGGCAGTCCCGTCTGCAGCGCGGCGTTGATCGCCGCGAAGTCCTGCACGCGGGTCGACGGCTCTCCCTGTGCATTGCATGCGCGGTCGAGGCGCACCACGCCGGCGGTCAGCGTGCCGGTCTTGTCCGTGCACAGTACGTCCATGGCGCCGAAGTTCTCGATCGCGGCGAGCCGCCGCACGATGACGCCGCCCGCCGCCATGCGCTGCGCACCGCGCGCGAGAGTGAGGCTGATCACGGCCGGCAGCAGCTCCGGAGCGAGGCCGACAGCCAGCGCGACGGCGAACATCAGCGATTCGGTCACGGGACGGTCGTATGCCACGTTGACGGCGAAGATGCCGAGCACGAGCAGCGTCATCAGCTGCGTCAGCAGCTGGCCGAAGTGCCGGATGCCTCGCTCGAACTCCGTCTCGGGGGCGCGCAGGGCGAGCCGGTCCGCGATCGCGCCGTACTCGGTTGCGCCGCCGGTCGCGAACACGACGGCGCGCGCCGTGCCGCTGCGGACGTTCGTGCCCTTGAAGACGACGTTCGTGCGTTCGGCAAGGCTGGCCTCCGCATCGACAGGCGCCGGCTGCTTTTCGACCGGAAAGGTCTCTCCCGTCAGCACGGCCTGCGTGACGAAGAAGTCATCCGCATCGATCACACGGGCATCGGCCGCGATCAGGCTGCCGGCCGACAGCACGAGCACGTCGCCTGCGACCAGGTCCCCGGGAGGCACTGCGACCTGCCGGCCGTCGCGCAGCACCGATGCGGACGGTGCGATGCGGGCGAGCAGGCGCTCGACGGCGCGGCCGGCGCGGTACTCCTGCTGGAAGCTCAGCACGGCGCTCGCCAGGACGATGAGCAGGACGATGGCCGCGTCGAGCCAGTCGCGGGTCAGTATCGAGACCGCGGCCGCGAAGACCAGGATCAGGACGAGCGGGCTCTTGAACTGGCGCAGGAAGATGCCCAGCGCGCCGGCCCGCCGCAGCCGGGGCGGCGGGCCGGCATCGGCCAGGCGGCGCCGCGCCTCATCCTCGGGCAAGCCATCGGTCGTCGTCGCCAGCCGCTGCAGCGCCGCGTCAATGCCGACCGCCCAGGGTGGGGTGATCGTCGCGGCACTGACATTGGATGACCGGCGCATGGTTCACCGTAGGTGCCGGGCGC
>JAOUJD010000086.1 GCA_029883565.1 Burkholderiaceae bacterium | reverse complement strand
TAGGCAAAACCGCCGGTCCGGAAGTGGTCGAGCACGGCGCGCACCAGGCGCAGATCGCTTTCGTCCGGGGCGGGGTCGGCGGCGCGGACGCGCTGGCTCAGTTCGGCAGCGAACGTGCCGGTGCGCGGGTTGTAGGAGGCAGGCAGCGCCAGCCAGTCCTGCAGCTCCAGCGGCTCCGCGCTGCGGCCGAAGCGGAAGCTCGTGAACGAGCGCATCGTGTAGCGGATGCGCTGGCGCACCAGGTCGCCCGCCAGCAGTTGCATCTCCGGCGTCAGGCGCGGACTGAACTCGGGGATGTTCGGCATGCCGGCAGGTGCCTCGAGCGCGAACAGCCAGTCGCGCTGATGCGGCTCGAGCGTGACCGTGTATTCGACGAGCGAGTTCCGGTCGGCCTCGATCGTCAGCGGCGCGGGTTCGACGAGCCGCTGCGAAAGCGGGGACCACATGCGGCCATTGAAGGCGCCGAAGACGGGGCCGCGCCAGTACAGCCGGTCGCCGTCCGGGGCCGGGCCCTCGAACTTGGCCCGGAACGCGATTTCGTTCGACTCGAGCAGGCGCGATACGGAACCGGGGGTCATCGAATTCGACAGGCCCGTGCTCCCGTTCGCACCGTCCCCCGGCGTGCCCCACAGAGGTCCCGAGATGCGCGGGAACAGGAGGAACAGCACAGCCGTCAGGGGGATCGACTTCAGCAGCGCCCACCCGACCATCTTCATCTTGCGGGCAGCGGGCAGGTCGGCTTCGTCGAGATTGACGCTGACCAGCACGAAGAACAGCGCGGCCACCGCAAGCAGCGTCATCACGGCCACCGGGAGGCCCTGGCCGTGCATGAACTGCGTCAGCAGGATGAAGAACGACAGAAAGATCACGACGAAGATGTCGCGCCGCGCGCGCATCTCCAGCAGCTTGAGCGCCATCAGCAGCAGCAGGAACGTCACCCCGGCCTGCTGGCCAAAGAGGGTTCCATGCTGCAGGTAGACGGCCACGCCGGCACCGAACAGCAGCGGCACGATCAGAACGCGGCTGGGGATCGGGTGCTGCTTTGCGGTAAGAAAGGCACGCCAGAACAGCATCAGCAGCAGCAGCGCGGTCGCCCACCATGGCAGGTGCTCGAAGTGCGGAACGACGACAAACGTCACGGCGAGCAACAGGACCAGGATGTCGCGTCGCTCCCGTGCCGCGCTCGACATCTGCGGCCCGAACAGCCGCTTCAGCGGATCGAACAGGCGCGCGGAACGGGCGCGCAGTCCGGGATCGGGCGCGGTCGCGGCCATGTCAGCCCTTGCAGAGCGCGAGCGCGGTCAGGCAGTGGTCGCGATGCTGCGCGCCGGCGCCGGTGAAGATCATCGCGTCGGGCAGGCGCAGTCCATAGCGGACATGCGACGCATCCGCGTCGAGCACCCAGCGCGTCAGCCGTGACAGCCGCTGCTCGAGGTCGAGCGCGGGCGGCAGGGCGTCGAAGTCGAGCATCAGTTCGCCGCCGCCTTCGGCCTCGAACTGCTTGACCGACAGGTCTTCCGAATGGGCCGCCAGGCGCCACGCGATCAGCTTCTGCGCGTCGCCGGGCTGATAGGGCCGCACACCGGCGAAGTCATCGCCGCTCGAGGCCATTCCGAACGTGTCGCCGCCGCCACCCGCGGTGAGCGGCAACGGCGGCGCGTCGTCCTCCGGCGCGGGGTAGACCATGGCCGTCAGCGCAGGCGTCAGATAGGCCCATGCGCGCCATAGCCCGAACGGGAAGCGGGTTTCGACGGTGATCCGCGGGGCCGGCTGGCGTCCGCGCACTGGCGCCGGCAGCGGCACCTTGACCGTCCTCAGGCCGCGGGCCGGCAATTCGATGGTCACCGTCGGCGGGACGGCGGGCGGCGGCCCGTTGTCCCGACTCTTCCGGGCGGCCGCGATCTTGAACGAAAAGCGCAGGGCGAACCGGTCCATGGTGCCGGGATTGGTCGCGGTGATCTCGAACGCCAACACGTCGCCCGCGTAGACCGGTTCGACCCGAACGCCTCGCAGAACGATCTGCGCGAGATTCGCATGCGTGGAGTGCATTCCCACCACCGCCATGCTGGCGACCAGGAACGTCAGCAGATAGCCGAGTTGCAGGCTGTAGTTGATCGAACCGACGAGCAGGACCAGCACCGCCACGCCGAAGGCGAGGCCCGGCGTGGTCGGCAGGATGTAGACGCGGCGGCGATCGAGCAGGACGTCGCCGGCCTCGGCGCCCTGGCGGCCCGCGATCCAGTTCGTGACCCGCAGCGTGACCGGATTGGCCGTGATGCTCATTGGCGACTAGGGCACGGGCACCGCGGTGATCAGCTGCGTCACGAGTTCCTTGCCGTGCAGCGCGCGTCCGCTTTCCCGGCTGGTCGCATGCAGGCGGTGCCCGGCGACGGAGGGCATGATGTTCTGCACGTCCTCCGGGATGACATGCTCGCGCCCGTCCAGCCACGCCCACGCGCGCGCGGCCGCCAGCAGGGCGAGGCCGCCCCGTGGGCTCAGGCCTTCGGCGTACTTGCCGGAGGCGCGTGTGTGGGCGATCAGCGCCTGCACGTAGTCGAGCAGCGCGCCCGAGACGTAGATCTTCCGTACTTCCGCCTGGGCGGCGAGCAGGTCCGCGGGGCGCGCGACGGGCTGCAGCGACTTCAGCATGTCCCTGCGCGCCTCACCCGCGAGCAGCGAGCGTTCGGCGGCACGGTCCGGATATCCCAGGCTGATGCACATCAGGAAGCGATCGAGCTGCGATTCAGGCAGCGGAAACGTGCCAACCTGGTGCAGCGGGTTCTGGGTGGCGATGACGAAGAACGGCTGCGGCAGAGGACGCGAAAGCCCGTCCACCGACACCTGGCTCTCTTCCATTGCTTCCAGCAACGCGCTCTGCGTCTTGGGGCTGGCCCGATTGATCTCGTCGGCGAGCAGCACTTCGGTGAAGATCGGTCCGGGATGGAAAACGAACTGCCCGCTTGTGCGGTCGTACACCGAGACGCCGATCACGTCGGACGGCAGCAGGTCGCTCGTAAACTGGATGCGGCGAAAGGGCAGCCCCATGGAAAGGGCAATGGCATGGGCCAGGGTCGTCTTGCCGACGCCCGGCGCGTCTTCGATCAGCAGATGGCCGCCGGCCAGCAGGCACGTCAGGCTCTGGCGGATCTGCAGGGTCTTGCCGACGATGACGGTACCGATCTGGCTGGCGGTCGCGCGGAATTTCTCTAACATTGGGCAGTAGGGCGCCTGGGAACGGCCGCCGAGAATAACGAGCTGGATGGAGATAGATGCTGCCTACCGGGTTTTTCACCCACCGCACCTGTGCCGAGCACGAGATGGGATCGTGGCACCCCGAATGCCCGGAGCGGCTGGCGGCGATCCACGATCACCTGATCGCGATCGGCATTTCGCCGCACCTCGAGCATCACGACGCGCCGGCCGCATCGGCCGATGCGCTTGCGCGCGCGCATGACGCCGTCTACATCGAGCGACTGAAATCCAGCGTACCACAGCAGGGATACTTTCCAGTCGATCCAGACACGTCGATGAACCCGCGCACCTGGGAAGCGGCCCTTCGGTCGGCCGGCGCGGTGGTCGATGCCACGGATCGCGTGATGCGCAAGGAACTCGCGAACGCGTTCTGCGCGGTCCGGCCCCCTGGCCACCATGCGCGCAAGGCCGCCGCCATGGGTTTCTGCTTCCTCAACAACGTCGCGATCGGAGCCCGCCATGCGCTGGAGGCGCACGGACTGGACCGCGTGGCGGTGATCGATTTCGACGTGCATCACGGCAATGGCACCGAAGACATCCTGGCGAACGACGAGCGGGTGCTGATGGTCAGTTTCTTCCAGCATCCGTTCTATCCGTACACGGGCGCCGACAACCCGGCGAAAAACATGGTGAACGTGCCGCTTCCGGCTGGAACCAGGGGCGACGTCGTGCGGCAGGTGGTGGACGAGGTGTGGATGCCGCGGCTGCGCGAATTCCGCCCGCAGGCCCTGCTGATCTCGGCCGGATTCGACGCGCACCGCGAGGACGATCTCGGTCAGATGGGGCTGGTCGAAGCGGACTATGCCTACATCACCCGGAGATTGATGGACGTCGCCGACGAACACGCTGACGGACGTGTGATCAGTTCTCTCGAAGGCGGGTACAACCTGAGCGCGCTGGCACGCAGCGTGGGTGCGCACGTGAAGGCCCTGGCACAACTGTAGGAACCTGGAGACAAGCAATGAATGCACCGGAAGCCAGGCTCGCTGTCGAGCCCCATGTGCTGGAAACGCGAGACGGCGCGGGGGTCGTGACGCTGACGCTGAACCGGCCGCAGCAGTTCAACGCGCTGTCCGAGGAGATGATGACGGCGCTGCAGTCGAGGCTCGACAAGCTCGCCGCCGATCCCGCTGTGCGGGTTGTGATCCTTGCGGGTGCGGGCAAGGCCTTCTGCGCCGGCCACGACCTCAAGCAGATGAAGGACAACCCGTCGCTCGACTATTACAGGGCCCTGTTCGCTCAGTGCACGAAGCTGATGCTGTCCCTGCAGCGGATGCCGCAGCCGGTCATCGCGCGAGTGCACGGGGTGGCCACGGCGGCCGGCTGCCAGCTGGTCGCCACCTGTGACCTTGCGGTTGCCGTTGATGGCGTGCGGTTCGGCGTCTCCGGCATCAACGTGGGGCTGTTCTGCACGACGCCGGGCGTCGCGCTGGCGCGCAACGTCGGCCGCAAGGAGGCGTTCGAGATGCTCGTCACCGGGGACATGATCGACGCCTCGACGGCGCGCGCGCGCGGACTGGTGAACCGCGTGGTGCCGGTGGATCAGCTCGATGCGGAGATCGCGATGCTGGCGCGGTCGATCGTCGGCAAGCCCGCCGCGGCCATCGCCATGGGCAAGGAGATGTTCTATCGGCAGATCGAGTGCGGCATCGAGGCGGCCTACCAGATGGCGGGGCAGACGATGGCGTGCAACCTGATCGACCCGGTAGCCCAGGAAGGCATCGACGCCTTCATTGCGAAGCGCAAGCCCGGCTGGGCCCTGCCGGGCTGAGCCAGGGCGCGGCCGGATCGACCGCGGCTCGGACTACGGCTTGATCGGCTCTTCGGCCGGAGCTGCCTCCGACTGCGCTGATTGCGCCGAGTTGATGGCCCGGCGGAACATCGCCGCCAGCCCGGACTCGCCGTCCGCCCCTTCGGTCGCGGCCTCGGCCGCTGGCGCAGGGGCTTGTTCGGCCTTGCGCGCGGGTGCCCGCGCACGTGCCGGTCCGGATGCGGCGGTCGCCGACTTCACTTCGCCGCGCGCGTCCCGGGCGACGCGGCCGTCGGTCGGCAAGGGCAGCGCGAGGGTGTACACCGTCAGCATGCCCCAGCCGGCCAGGATCACGATCGGCAGCAGGCGCGAGGCCCATGTGCCCACGGTCGCGGACAGCATCTGCTCGCGCGAGAACACCGGCGGACGACTCGCCACGCGCTCCAGCGCCTGTTCCGTCAGGCGCCGGCTCTGCCTCAGCGGCGCGATCCGGTCGCGGTGCGCGCGCAGTGAGAGATAGCCGAGGACCAGCGAGACGGCGCCATAGCCTGCGATCGACGCGAGCAGCAGGCGCTTGCCAGGCAGCGGGACGGACCACCCGCCAACCAGGACGATGAAGTAGGTCGTGACCAGGAATGCCTGCGCCAGCAGGGTCCAGTTCAAGTGCTGCGCCATGGCCTCGGCGTGCGATGCGAGCCCGGCGTTCAGCCGGTCCAGTTCGCGCTCGAGACCCAGGCGGCTGTCGCCCTCGGCTGCCGATGCCTCTGCCGCCTGGCGAACTGCCTGGGCGCTGCCATTGGTCGTTGAAAGAACCTCCATGCCGCCTCCTGACGCTGTCTGTAAGCCGAGTTTCGACAGACAGGGCGGGCAAGCGCATCGTCCATCCGTCGGACGTTGCGTCACCCCATTCAGCGATTGCCCGGAGGGCGATCGGCTCAGGCGGCCCGGCGCAGGTCCGGGAGGTCTTCGTTGCCGCGTGCGTCCTGCGTCGTCGTGTCAAGCCGCAGCGTCAGGCAGTAAGCGGCTCCGCCCGAGCGATTGAACGAATCGAGCGGAACGACGTGGACGGCATAGCCGCGCGCTTCGAGTTCCGCGCGCA
Organism: Burkholderiaceae bacterium; assembly: GCA_029883565.1. Classification (GTDB taxonomy): domain Bacteria; phylum Pseudomonadota; class Gammaproteobacteria; order Burkholderiales; family Burkholderiaceae_F; genus JAOUJD01. The sequence continues at coordinate 3,704 of JAOUJD010000086.1, read as the reverse complement.
CGGAATCCGACACGTGGCACATGACGATGTCGCGTCCGAGGCAGACTGAATTGACGCCAAGGTGGAAAGCGTCGTCTTCCGTTGCTTCGATCAGACGGTTGCGGCCGACGATGGAGCGAACCGTGGCGGCTGCGTCGGCCGAAAAGGCAGCCGGATGCCACAGGACCTCGCCGCCGGAAAGCACGCAGAAGCACGTGTCGAGGTGGTAGAAGCGGGGGTCGACGAGTTCGAGCGGCACCGTGGGGACACCGTACAGCGACTCGATCGTGCGCTGCATCTCCCGGCTCGAGCGCTGGCCGTAGCCGGTCCAGATCATGCCGCGCGTGGCATCCCAGATGGCGTCGCCGGCACCCTCGAAGAACAGGCCGGCAGGCGGATCGACGATCTGGTCCACCAGACCCTGCGCGCGCAGGCCCTCGAAGAACGCACGGTTGTGAGCCTCTTCACCCTGCCGCTCAGGGCAGAGAAAGCGCGCGAGCAGCACTTTGCGGTCCAGCACCATCGCGGCGTTCGCGGTGAATACCATGTCGGGCAGCCCGCGCGCCGGCGCCTCGACCGACACCCGTGCGCCGAGCCTCTCGTACATGGCCTTCAGCGCGGCCCAGCCCCGCCGTGCATCCTCGGCAAGTCGTTCGGCCGAAACGGACCATTGCGATGGGTCCATCCAGGGGTTGATGGTGTAGGACACCTCGAAGTGCTCGGGCGAACTCATCATCAGGTGCGCGGTGGTGCGGTTGCTGCCGGCCGATCGGGCAGTGGTCTTCACGTCGTCGTTCCTCCTGGCTGGAAGGGCGGTGATGTGGGTGTCGCGGCACGGAACCGCGGGCGTGCAGGGATCGAATTCGGCGAGAACGGCGGCGAACGTGTCGAGGCCCCAGTCGAGGGCGGCCCGGCTGATCGTCAGCGGCGGCGCAAAGCGAACGACCGTGCCGTGTGTGTCCTTGGTGAGGACTCCGCGTTCGGCGAGCCGCTCCACCACGGCACGCGCTGATACTTCGGGCGCCAGTTCGACCCCTGCCCACAGGCCGCGCCCGCGGACGGCGCGGATCAGCGGCGAGCGCAGGTGGCGGAGACGGCCAAGCAGGTGCATCCCGAGCTCCCGGCTGCGTTCCACCAGTTTCTCGTCCTCGATGACATGCAGCGCCTCGAGCGCCACGCGCGCCGCCAGCGGGTTGCCGCCGAAGGTCGAGCCATGGCTTCCGGGTCCCATCAGATCCAGCACTTCGGCACGCGCCACGAAGGCGGAGACCGGCAGCAGCCCGCCGCCCAGCGCCTTCCCGACGATCACGCCGTCGGGCCGGACACCTTCGTGCATGTAGGCGAACCATGCGCCAGTGCGCCCGAGGCCGGACTGGATCTCGTCGATGATCAGAAGGACGTTGCGGCGGCTGCAGAGTTCGCGCGCGGCACGCAGGAACCCTGCAGGCGGAGTGATGATGCCGGCCTCGCCCTGCACCGGCTCGATCAGCACGGCGCACGTGTTCCCGGTGATCGCGGCATCGAGCGACGCGATGTCGCCGAAGTCGAAGTGGGCAAATCCGGGAGCAAAGGGGCCGAAGTCCGCGCGGTAGTCGTCTTCGGACGAAAAGCCGACCACGGTCGTCGAGCGGCCGTGGAAGTTGCCGCGCGCCACGACGATCTCGGCACGGCCGGCGGCGATCCCCTTGACGCGATAGCCCCAGCGCCGCGCAGCCTTGATCGCCGTCTCGACCGATTCGCAGCCGCCGCTGGCGGGCAGGGCACGGGCCGGACCGTCCAGGTCGGCGACGGCAACGAGCTTGGCAAGGAACGGACCGAGCTCGGTCGAGTGATAGGCGCGCGAGGTGACCGCGACCCGGTGTGCCTGTTCGACCAGCGCCCGGACCAGCCGCGGGTGCGCATGCCCGTGGCTGACCGCCGAATAGGCGGACATGAAGTCCAGGTAGCGCTTGCCGTCGGCGTCCCACAGCCAGCTGCCTTCGCCCCGCTCGAGAACGACCGCAAGCGGCGCGTAGTTCGGCGCCGCAACATTCGTTTCGAGATCGATCAATCGCGCTGCATGGTCGACACGCGCATCCATCTTTCACCCCTCAGAACTGCACGGAACCCGGATGACAAGTGTAGGAATCGCACGGGCCGCGGACGGCGAAAGTGGGAGCGTGCGGAAGCCGGAAAGGCGAACGCGGGAACCGGCCGCCGCCGATTCGGCGGCGGCTCCTGGAAGACGCCGCGACCCTTACGGCAGGGGGTAGCCGCGGAACGGCTTGATCGTCTGCAGTTCCGGCTTCGAAGTGATCTTCTCGACGCCCAGGGTCGGGTCGTCGGTCCACGCGTTGGTCAGCTCCCTGTAGTGGTCAAGATCGCGGCAGGCGAGCCGGAGCACGTAGTCGCACTGCCCCGAGACCAGGAAACACTCGACTACCTCGTCGGCGTTGCGCATGCGGTGCTCGAAGCGCGCGTGGGTTGCCTGGGACTGATCCTTGAGGGTTACTTCGACGATGATGGTGAGCAGGGTGCCGCCGAGCCTGCGGGGCTCGATCAAGGCCATGTAGCCGCTGATGAGCCCGCTGCGTTCGAGACGGCGCACCCGATCGAGGCAGGCGCGCGGGCTCAAGGCGATGCGCTCGGACAGCTCCTGGTTCGTGATGCGGCCGTCGTGCTGCAGGATCTCGAGGATCCTGCGGTCGAGCCGGTCGAGTTCGCGCGTTGCCATGAAGGCACAGTATAGGAAGCCGCCGATCCGGCGGGGTGCAGTCAGGAGGCAAGGGCGGCGATCGCGGCCCTGGCGATCTGCGCGTCCTCGCTCGACTTGACCCCGGAGACGCCGACGGCTCCAGCCACCTGCCCGTCGACGATGACCGGAATGCCGCCTTCCAGCATGCCCTCCAGCGGCGCCGACAGGAACGCGGTCCGCCCCTGGTTGATCATGTCCTCGTAGACCTTGGTTTCGCGCTTGCCCATCGCCGCCGCGCGCGCCTTTTCGGGGGCGATGTAACTGGAGATCGGCGCCACGCCGTCGATCCGGTGCAGCAGGATCAGGTGGCCGCCGTCGTCGCAGACGGCGATCACGACGTTCCACTGGTTGCGGCGGGCCTCCGCTTCTCCCGCCGCCGCCATCTTCCTCGCGTCATCGAGCGTCAACATGGGCTTTGTCTTCATCGCTTCTCCTTCAAGGGTCTAGCTGCCGAGCAGCGTGTAATAGCCGCGGGAAATCCACTCGCGCAGGCTCAGGTGGGACAGCCGCAACGACTTCGGACCGGGGACCAGTTCGTACAGGCTGAACGGGCGCTGCCCCGCGTAGTCGGTCGCCGCGGGGATCACTGTGAAACCCGCAGCTTCGAATGCCCGACGGGAGCGCGGCATGTGGATGGCAGTGGTCACGAGCGCGATGCGCTGGATGCCGATCGGCTTCAGGTCCTTCGCGGCCATGAGGGCGTTGCCGCGGGTTGTCTCTGCCGCCTTGTCGATCCACTTCACGGACACGCCGTACTCTGCGGCAAGAACGCCGGCCATCAACGTGCCTTCAGCGCTGGTCGCCCCGGGCGGCACGCCGCCGGTGACATAGACAGGCAGCCCGCTTTCCCTGGAGAGTCGTGCGCCATAGCGCAGGCGCTGCAACGTGAAGTCGTTGACGGTCACGCCACCCCACTCGACGGCGCTTCGGTTGATTCCGCCGCCGAGAATCACGATCGCCTGGGCTTGCCGCAATGCGTCCGACGCGAGCG
>JAOUJD010000003.1 GCA_029883565.1 Burkholderiaceae bacterium | reverse complement strand
CGATTGCCTTGAACACCGCGGCGAGGTCGCTGGCGAGCGTCCGGGCCGTGACGGCCGGCCCGGCGAAACGGATCGAGTCGATGAGTGGCCGCGTGTTCGCAGTCATCGCGCCAAGGCGGCCCATGCAGTCGGACAGCGCGCGGGTGACCGAATCGAACTTCAGAAGTTCCCGGTAGCCGCTGACGAGATGTGGGGACGGACGCACGCGTTGGTCGGAGGCCATCGGCAGTCAGTTGTGGCGTACGCCCGATCTTCGCCGCAAATCCGTCGGCTCGGTTGCGCCCGGCTCCGGGCGCCGTGAGTCGTGAGTCTTGGTTCACACGCGGCAATCTAGCACCGCGGCGCCCTGCACCCGCCCGTCGCGCAGCGCGTCGAGCGCCTCGTTCGCCTGCGCGAGCGGATAGACCTCGACCGCGGTGCGTACGGGCACTTCGCCCGCGAGGGCGAGGAACTCTTCGCCGTCGCGGCGTGTCAGGTTCGCCACCGAGCGCAGGACCCGCTCGCCCCACAGGATTTCGTACGGGAACCCCGGAATGTCGCTCATGTGGATGCCGGCGCACACGACGGTGCCGCCCTTGCGCACATGGCGCAGCGCGATCGGCACCAGGGCGCCCACCGGCGCGAAGATCAGCGCCGCATCGAATGGCGACGGGGGCGCCGCGGTCGAATCGCCGGCCCAGGCGCAGCCAAGCGAACGCGCAAACGCCTGGCCCGCGGCATCGCCGGGCCTGGTGAACGCGTAGACCTCGCGGCGCTGCCAGATCGCCACCTGCGCGACCAGGTGCGCGGCCGCACCGAACCCGTAGATGGACAGGCGACGTGCTTCCCCAGCCATCGCGAGCGCGCGGTAGCCGATCAGACCAGCGCACAGCAGTGGCGCCGCGTGCACGGCATCGAAACCCTCCGGCAGGCGGAAGCAGTAGGCCGCCTTCGCGACTGCATGCTCGGCGTACCCGCCGTCGTGCGAATACCCGGTGAACCGCGGGGCGTCGCACAGGTTTTCGCGATGGGTGCCGCAGTACGGACAGACGCCACAGGTTCCGCCCAGCCATGGGATGCCGACGCGCTCGCCGATGCCGAATGCGCGGACCGATGCGCCCACGGCCTCGATGCGTCCGACGATCTCGTGTCCGGGGACCAGTGGCAGGCGCGGATGGGCGAGCTCGCCGTCGACGATGTGCAGGTCGGTCCGGCAGACGCCGCAGGCCTCGACCCGCAGCAGTACCTCGTCGGCGCCGGGCTGCGGCACTGTCCGCTCGGTCATCACCAGCGGCGTGCGCGGCGCGGCCAGCACCATCGCACGCGAGCGTCCCGCCCTCATGCCGCTGCCTCCAGCTCACCGCAGGCCAGCCGCGGCGTCATGATCAGCAGTCCGTCCCGGCGCGTCCGTCGCGCGAGCTTCAGCAGCGCCTTGTCCTTGGTGACGAGCCAGTCGGCCCGTGCCGTGTACGCGAGATCGAGGAATTTCTGGTCGTGCCGGTCCGTGCAGGCAACCGGCGCGGGAAAGATGCGCTCCACGGGTGTCGCCAGGCGGTCCCACTGCCGCAGGATGCCGAACCGGTCCTCAGTGGCGAGATCGAAGATCGAGCGCATGACGACCTGCGTGAGCTCGTCCACCGTGTCGCCGCTGCGCAGCGCGTTGATGCGGCCGCCGTCCACGGCGTCCCGCAACGCGCGTGCGACCGGGTCGTCGAACACCCAGAAGTCGAGCAATACGTTGGTGTCGAGCACCACGCGCGGGTGGATCGCATTCATTGCAGGTCGAGCGCGTGCTTCGCGAGATCCTCGAGCGAGACGACGTCGAGGGCCCGCTCGTGCGTGGCCAGCAGCCAGACGGGAGGAGCGACGCCGGCAGCAGCGGCCTCCTTCCAGCGCGCGACGCTCAGGCACCAGCGGTCGCCGGGCTTCAGGCCCGGGAACATGAATTCCGCGCGCGGCGTGACGAGGTCGTTGCCGCGGGCGAGGGAGAAGTCGAGGAAGGCCTGCGTCATGCGCGCGCAGACGGTGTGCAAACCGGCGTCCTGCGGTCCCGTGTTGCAGTAGCCGTCGCGGTAAAAACCGGTGGCGGGCGACTTGCAGCAGCACACCAGCTCCCCACCGAGCACGTTGCGCGCCGACGATCCGCCCCGTGCGTCGCGCATCTCAGCGCGCGGCTGCCGGCCGTCGCGCAGCGGCCGACTCCAGCCAGGGCATCAGTTCGTCGAGGACCGAGGTCAGGGCGCGGCTGAGTGCCTCGACGGCCGCGGGCGCGTTTTCGGGCGCGACGGGTGACGCGGCCTCGAAGCGGCGACGCGCGACCAGGGTGCGATCCGTCCGGTCGACCAGTTCGGCGGTCAGTTGCACGCGGCCCGCTGCGGCAGCCGTTTCGTGCACGAGTTCGTCCACGGTGACGTTCAGCATCAGGTCACCCGCGACCCCGTGTCCCAGTTCGGCCACCGACGTGAACAGCCCGCGTGCATCGACGCGTCGCGTCAGCAACTGCACGACCCGGCTCGAGGGTCGATCCGCCCAGGACGCGTACTGGTAAAGCGAGCGCCGCTGCGGCGCGCGCGAATAGGCCATCGAGAACGTGTCGCCGACCCCCACTGATGGCATCGCGGCGATCACCAGTGAGCGCGGGATCGGCTGCGCCGCGCGCGCCGGCGGCGGCGCGAGGTCGTCGAGGCGGTATTGCGCCTGAACGCTGCTCTCGCTGGTGCCGATGCCGACGCTGATGCAACCGGCGAGCAGCCATGCTGATCCGGCGAGTGCGATCGCCGCGAGGCGGGCGGTCGTCCTCATTCCCCGGGCCCCCGCTGGCTCTTGGCAGCGCCGAGCAGGGCCGCGCGTGGATCTTGCAGGCGGTCGAGCACCCGGTTCATCGAATCGACCGTGCGCCGCAGTTCGATGAGGGCGGAGGTCAACTGGTCCTGCGTCGAGCTCGCGGCGCCGCCGAAGTCGCGCGAGAGCGCGCTCACCTGCTTTTCGACCGACGCGGCCGTGGCCGAGATGTCCTTCAGGGTCTGCTCGGCCTGCCGGATCGCGGGGCTGAGCTCAGCGCCCGCCGACTCGGTGACCTTGGCGACGCGGCTGCTGGCGTGGCCGAGCTCGGCCGCCGCGCTGTTCAGCGTTGCCAGTGTCCGGTCGAAGTCGGCGACGCGCGCGTTGAGACTGGCCGTCAGCTTGCGCATGTTGTCCAGCGCCTCCGTGATCGCGACCCGGTTGCGCGGCTTCAGCACGTCGTTGAGGCTTTCGAGCGTGTCGGCCGCCATGTCGCCCAGCTGATTGACCTTGCCGGCGAGGGCGTCGAGGTTGGACTCGCCCTCGTGGATCACCGGATACCTTTGTTCAGCGCGGATCTCGGTGAGGGGGGGGCCGAGCGGCTCGGGAGTGATCAGGTCGATCTTGGCGATGCCGGTCACGAAATTGCGCGTCACGATCGCCACGGTGTTGGTGCGCACCGGCGCGCGCCGGTCGGTGCGCACCGTCACGCGGACCCGGTTGATGTCTTCGGGCTGGAGCTGATAGTCCTCGACCCGCCCGACCTTCACGCCCCGCATGTCGACGTCGGCGCCGAGCTGCAGGCCGTCCAGCGGCTGGTGCTCGAAGAAGATCGTGTAGTAGTTGAAGTCACTGCGCGTGCCCGTGCGGTTCAGCCAGATGACGCCGGTGACGAGCGCGACCACCAGGACGACCAGCGCCACCCCGACGTACGTGTACTTGGATTCCGCTTCCATGATCAGCCTGATTCTAAGGGCGCAACGGCCGAAGGCCCCACCGTCGTGCGCACGGAGAAATAGGACCGGATCCAGGGGTCGTCGACCGCGAGGATCTCCTTGACGCTGCCGTCCGCCAGGACCGTGCCGCGGCCGAGCACGATCAGCCGGTCGACGACGGTGAGCAGGGTGTCGAGGTCGTGCGTGACCAGGAAGACGGTGATGCCGAGGTCATCGACGAGAGAGCGCACGAGCGCGTCGAATGCGCGCGCGGTGGCCGGATCCAACCCCGAGGTCGGCTCATCGAGGAAGAGGACCTCGGGCTCGAGGGCGAGGGCACGCGCGATGGCGGCGCGCTTGCGCATGCCGCCCGAGAGTTCGCTGGGCATCTTCTCGGCCGCCTCCGGTCCGAGGCCTGCCTGCGCCAGGCGCAGCCTGATCAGCGGATCGAGCAGCGGCGGCGGCACCCTGGCGTGCTCGATCAGCGGCACCGCCACGTTCTGCGCCACGGTCAGCGACGAAAACAGCGCTCCATCCTGGAACATCATCCCGAAGCGCCGGCGCACGGCGTCGAGCTGTCGCGACGAACTCGACCAGACGTCGGTGCCGAGCAGCCGGATGCGCCCGCCGGTGGGACGCTGCAGCCCGATGATCTCGCGCAGCAGGACCGACTTTCCGGTGCCGCTGCCGCCGATCAGGGCCACCAGGGTGCCGCGCTTGACGCTGAAGCTCACGCCGTCGTGCACGGTCTGGTCGCCGAAGCGCGTCACGACTGCGTCGACCTCGATGACGTCGTCGTCGCCCGCCATCAGATGCCGAGCTCCTGGTAGAACACGGCGAAAGCGGCGTCGAGCAGGATCACCGAGACGATGCTCTGCACCACGGTGGAGGTGGTGGCCATCCCGACCGCGCGCGTGTCGCGGCCGACGGTCATGCCCATGTGGCAGCCGATCACCGCGATCGCCAGCGCGAACACGGGCGCCTTGGACAGGCCGACGTAGACGTGGGAGATGTCGAGGGCGTCGCGCAGGCGCTCGAGAAAGGTCGTAGGGGTGATGTCGAGCATCGGCCCGGCAATCAGCAGGCCGCCCGCCAGGCTCATCACATCGCCGATGAACACGAGCAACGGCAGCGCCACCATCAGCGCGATGACGCGCGGCAGCACCAGGACGTCGAGCGGCGACAGGCCGAGGGTGCGGATGGCGTCGGTCTCCTCGGTCAGCCGCATCGAGCCGAGCTGGGCCGTGAAGGCGGCTCCCGACCGGCCGGCGACGATGATGGCGACGATGATCGGCGCGAATTCCCGAGTGGCACCGATGCCCACGCCATCGACGACGAAGATGTTCGCGCCGTACTGCTTGGCCTGCAGGCCGAGCAGATAGGTCACGACCACGCCGATCAGCAGCGTCACCAGCGAGACCACCGGGATCGCGTTCAGGCAGACCTGCTCGAATTGCGCGGACAGTTCGCGCAGCCGTACCCGGCGCGGGTTCAGCAGGCTGGCTCCGATCCCGACCGTTGCCGCTCCGAGAAAGGACAAGTGGCCCAGTGCCACCCGCAAGAGAATCTCGGCGTCGCGGCCGATGGTCTCGAACAGGCCGCGTGCCCGGTGACGCGGCAGCTCCGGCACGCCCTCCAGCCGGTGGCGCACCTGCTCGACGATGCGGGCGTCGTTCTGCGCGAAACCGGTCCATTCGACGCCGGCGGCCGGCAGGCGCGACAGCAGGGCGAGGGCGGCCGCGCTGTCGATCTCGTCGAGTTCGCTTCCGTCAATGGTGAGTTGCGCCGGGAGCGCAAGCGCGCGCAATTCGGTGTCGATCTCGGCGAGGAACGCGAGGCGCCAGCTGCCCGACAAACGCAGGACGTCGACGCCTGGTGCGTCAGTAGCGCGCTCGAGGCGCGCGCGCGGCGGAGACTCGCGGTGGGCGTCGTTCATGGTGGAGCGGCGATCGAACGCCGAACGAGGGTAGCACGCGCCCCCGCGGCAAAGCTGTTTCCGGCACCCGGTCACCCCGCGGGTGCGCCGCGCTTCGGCGGCAGATCAACGCGAAGTCTGGACCGCCGGCGCGGCAACCGCAACCGGGGCCGACGGCACGCAAGCCCGGACGCACATCAGGCCGATCAGCGCGAGGGCGACGAGCGGCCACGCGGCCGACCAGGGGCCACCGGTGTCCGCGCGCCGCTGGATCTCCGGCGGCTCTCCGGTGGCGGAGTGATCGTGCGACGGCTCCATCCATGCTCTCCTGAAAGGACAACCGCCACCTCGAGGTGGCGGTCGCATCTTGCGCCGGGCGGGAGGGACTGGCGGTGGTCAGGCCGCCAGGAGCTGCCGCAGCACGTAGGGAAGGATCCCGCCGTGCCGGTAGTACTCGACCTCGATCGGAGTGTCGATGCGCAGCTTGACCGGGATCTGCTTCTCGCCGTCCTTGCCGAACACCAGCAGCATCAGGTTCATCTGCGGCCGCAGTTCGCCCTCGATCTCGACGTCGAACATCTCGTCGCCGCGGATGCCGAAGGTCTCCACGCCTTCGCCCGGCATGAACTGCAGCGGCAGCACGCCCATGCCGACCAGGTTGCTGCGGTGGATGCGCTCGAAGCTCCTTGCAATCACCGCCTTGACGCCCAGCAGCTGGGTCCCCTTGGCCGCCCAGTCGCGGGACGATCCGGTGCCGTACTCCTCGCCGCCGAACACGACCGTCGGCACGCCGTCCTTCATGTAGCGCATTGCCGCGTCGTAGATCGACATCTGCTCCCCGGACGGCTGGTGGACGGTCACGCCGCCCTCGACCCGGGTTCCGTCCGCTTTCGGCGGGACCATCAGGTTCTTGATCCGCACGTTGGCGAAGGTGCCGCGCATCATCACCTCGTGATTGCCGCGGCGCGAGCCGTACGAGTTGAAGTCGGCCTTGAGCACCTTGTGCTCCGTCAGCCAGCGCCCGGCGGGCGAGCTGTCCTTGATCGACCCGGCCGGGGAAATGTGGTCGGTGGTGATCGAGTCGCCGAAGATGCCGAGCGCACGGGCGGCGCGCACCCCGTTGTCCGCGTGCTTCGGCTTCATCGTGAAGCCGTCGAAGAACGGCGGCTTGGCGATGTAGGTCGACGTCGGCCACGTGTAGACCTGGCCCGACACGCTGCCCACCTTCTTCCACAACGCGCCGGGGTCGGCCTTGACCTTGCCGTAGTTGGACTCGAACGCCTTCGGGTCCATCGCGAACTTCATCAGCGCGTGGACCTCTTCGGAAGTCGGCCAGATGTCGCCGATCCAGACGTCCTTGCCGTTCTTGCCCTTGCCGAGGGGTTCGGTCATCACGTCGACCAGCACCGAGCCGGCGATGGCGTAGGCCACCACCAGCGGCGGCGAGGCGAGGAAGTTGGCCTTGATGTTCGGGTGGATGCGCGCCTCGAAGTTGCGGTTGCCGGACAGGACCGCCGCGCAGACGAGGTCGTTCTTGGTGACGACTTCGTTGATCTCGGGCGCCAGGTCGCCGGCGTTGCCGATGCAGGTCGTGCAGCCGTAGGCGGCCACCGCGAACCCGAGTTTCTCGAGGTAGGGCAGCAGGCCCGTCTTCTCCAGGTACTCGGTCACGATCCGCGAACCCGGCGCGAGTGACGTCTTGACGTGGGGCCTGACCTTGAGACCGGCCTCGACCGCCCTTTTCGCCAGCAGGCCGGCGGCGAGCAGCACGCCGGGGTTGCTCGTGTTGGTGCACGAGGTGATGGCCGCGATCAGCACGTCGCCGTCGGCGATGGCAACCTGGTGAACGTCTTGCTCGCGCTCCGGCTTGACCAGCGGACGGTTGGCACTCATCTCGGCCAGGTCACGCGCGGCACCCGCCGGGGCATCCGCTCCCTTGCGCTCCGCGCGACCGTGTCCGCCCGGCACGCCGAAGCGCTGGCCGAGGCGGGAGGCAGGCTGGCCGAATCCGCTCTCGGCGCCAGCGGCGCTCATCGGATTGCTGAAAAGGCGGGCGAAGGTCTTGCTGACGTTGCCGATCTCGATGCGGTCCTGCGGTCGCTTCGGACCGGCCAGCGATGGCGCGACCGACGAGAGGTCGAGCGTCAGGACGGTCGAGTAGTCGATCGACCCGGCCTTCGGTACGCCGAACATGCCCTGGGCGCGGAAGTAGGCCTCGAACGCTGCAATCTCGTCGGCCGTGCGGCCCGTTCCCTCGAAGTAGGCGATCGTCTTCTCGTCGACCGGGAAGAAGCCCATCGTCGCGCCGTACTCGGGCGCCATGTTGGCGATCGTGGCGCGGTCGGGCAGGGCGAGGCTGGAGGTGCCATCGCCGAAGAACTCGACGAACTTGCCGACGACCTTGGCCTTGCGCAGCATTTCGGTGATCGTGAGCACGAGGTCCGTCGCCGTGACACCCTCGCGCAGCTTGCCCTTCAGGTGCACGCCCACGACGTCCGGCGTCAGGAAGTACACGGGCTGGCCGAGCATGCCCGCCTCGGCCTCGATGCCCCCGACACCCCAGCCCACGACGCCGATGCCGTTGATCATCGTCGTGTGGCTGTCGGTGCCCACCAGCGTGTCCGGGTAGTACACGCCGTCCTTCCTGTGCACGCCGCGCGCGAGGTACTCCAGGTTGACCTGGTGGACGATGCCGAACCCCGGCGGCACCACTCCGAAGGTGTCGAACGCCTGCATGCCCCACTTCATGAACTCGTAGCGTTCGCGGTTGCGCTGGAACTCGAGCTTCATGTTGAGGTCGAGCGCGTCCTTGCTGCCGTAGTGATCGATCATCACGGAGTGGTCGACGACGAGGTCGACCGGCACCAGCGGCTCGATCGTCTTCGGGTTCTTGCCCATCGCGTCGGCGACGTTGCGCATGGCGGCGAGGTCCGCCAGCAAGGGCACCCCGGTGAAGTCCTGCAGGACGACGCGGGCGACGACGAAGGGGATCTCGTCGACGCGGTCACCGGTCGGCTTCCAGCCCGCGAGCTGGCGCACGTGCTCCTCGGTGACCTTGATGCCGTCGCAGTTGCGCAGCACCGACTCCAGCACGATGCGAATCGACACCGGCAGCCGCGAAACCTTGCCGATGCCGGCCTTTTCGAGCGCCGCAAGGCTGTAGAACTTGCCCTTCTTCGAGCCGATCGTGAAGTCCTGCAGTGAGTTGAACAGATTGTGTGCCATCGGTTGCTCCGGATGCGTTCGGTGGATTCCCAGGTCGTAAGGCTTCAGATCACCATCATGTCGACGAATTCATGCGCCGGCGTCGCGACGAGCCGCTTCGCGTCCAGGCAAAGCTCGAGGATCGCGCCGGCCTGCTTCGCCGGGAACACGCGCGCCAGATTCGTCCTGAACTTCTCGACCAGCAAGGGGATGGCCTCCTTGCGCCGCCGCTTGTGGCCGATCGGGTACTCGACGACGACTTCCTTCAGCTTCCTGCCGTCGTTCAACTCTACCGCCAGCGCGTTCGCGATGGAGCGTCGCGCAGGGTCGTGGTAGTCCTTCGAGAACTTCCTGTGCTCGACACACTCGATCCGGGCGCGCAGCGCATCGATGCGCGGATCGGCCGCGACGTCGTCCTCGTAGTCCGACGCAGTGAGGCGGCCGAAGATGATGGCCACCGCGACCATGTACTGGATGCAGTGGTCGCGGTCGGCCGGATTGTCGAGCAGGCCTTTCTTGTCGATGATCCGGAGGCAAGCCTCCTGCGTGCGGATCGTGATCTTCCTGATGTCCTTCTCGCTCTTGCCGAGCTTCCCGAGTTCGCCGTGGATCGCCAGCGCCGCCTCCACCGCGGTCTGCGCGTGGAACTCCGCCGGGAACGCGATCTTGAACAGCACGTTCTCCATCACGTAGCTGCCGTACGGACGCTGGAACCTGAACGCCTCGCCCCTGAAGCTGGCATCGTAGAAGCCCCAGGTCCTGGCGGTCAGCGCGGAGGGACAGCCCATCTCGCCGGTTTTCGCGATCAACGCCAGCCGCACCGCGCGCGAGGTCGCGTCTCCAGCGGCCCAGCTCTTGCGTGACCCGGCGTTCGGCGCGTGCCGGTAGGTCCGCAATGGCTGGCCGTCGACCCAGGCGAGCGACAGGGCGTTGATGATCTCTTCACGCGTCAAGCCCAACATCTCGGCGACCACGGCCGTCGAGGCGACCTTGACCAGCACTACGTGGTCGAGACCCACCTTGTTGAACGCGTTCTCGAGCGCGATGCAGCCCTGGATCTCGTGGGCCTTGATCATCCCGGCCAGCACGTCCCCGACCGACAGCGGTTTCTTTCCCGCGGCCGCCGCGTCGCGGCTCAACCAGTCGGCCGTGGCCAGGATGCCGCCGAGGTTGTCTGACGGATGGCCCCATTCGGCGGCGAGCCAGGTGTCGTTGAAGTCGAGCCAGCGAACCATCGCGCCGATGTCGAATGCGGCCTTCACCGGATCCATCTGGAACTGCGTGCCCGGGACCCTGGCACCGTTCGGAACCAGGGTCCCCCGGACGACGGGGCCGAGCAGCTTGGTGCACGCCGGATACGCGAGTGCCTCGAAGCCGCAGCCCAGCGTATCCATCAGGCAGTAGCGCGCCGTGTCGATCGCTTCCTTGCTCTTGATCCTGTAGCCGAGCACGTAGTCCGCGATGTCCACGAGCACCTTGTCGGGCTTCGGACGCATGGTGCCGGGCCGGCTACCCATGCTTCCCACCCCCGAAGCGGGCGCCTGCGCTCGTGTTCAATCGCGGACCTCGTTCAGCGCTCGCCAGCGTCGCACCCTAGCCGAGCAGGTGTTTCACGCCATCCCGCTCCTCGAGCAGTTCCTTCAGCGTGTTGTCCATCTTCCCGCGCGAGAACTCGTCGATGGTCAGCCCCTTGATCACTTCGTACTTGCCGCCGGCGCAGGTGCATGGCATGCCGTAGATGATCTCCTCCGGAATGCCGTAGCTGCCGTCCGAGGGCACGCCCATCGTGACCCAGCGGCTGTCGGTGCCCAGCACCCAGTCGCGCATGTGATCGATGGCGGCGTTGGCGGCCGACGCCGCGGACGACAACCCGCGCGCCTCGATGATCGCGGCGCCGCGCTTGCCGACGGTCGGGATGTAGGTGTCCCGATACCAGGCGTCATCGACCATCGGCTTGGCGGGCTGGCCGCCGACCGTTGCGAAGCGGATGTCCGGGTACATCGTGGGGGAGTGGTTGCCCCACACCACCAGTTTCTCGATGGACGCGACTGGCTTGCCGGTCTTCGCGGCAAGCTGCGACAGCGCCCGGTTGTGGTCAAGGCGCAGCATCGCCGTGAAGTTGGCCTTCGGCAGGGAAGGAGCGGATTTCATCGCGATGTAGGCGTTGGTGTTGGCGGGGTTGCCGACCACCAGCACCTTGACGTTGCGGTTGGCCGCCTTGTCGAGCGCCTTGCCCTGGGCGGTGAAGATCTGGGCGTTGGCGGCCAGCAGGTCCTTGCGTTCCATGCCCGGTCCGCGCGGGCGCGCGCCGACCAGCAGTGCGATCTCGGTGTCCTTGAACGCGGAGTTGGGGTCGCTATGAGCCTCCATCCCGGCGAGCAGCGGGAACGCGCAGTCATCCACTTCCATCATCACACCCTTGAGCGCCTTCTGTGCCTTCTCGTCGGGGATCTCGAGCAGTTGAAGGATGACCGGCTGATCCTTGCCCAGCATTTGTCCGGACGCGACACGGAACAGCAGCGAATAGCCGATCTGGCCGGCGGCGCCGGTGACGGCGACGCGAACGGGCGCTTTACTCATGGTGATGATCTCCGTTGGTAGGACATGGCGTGTGCGTCTGCGCGGCCGCGAGGAGATGGCGAGGGCGGGGAGCGGAGAGCACGATTTTTGTGCAGCGCAAGCCGATCGAGTTTACTGCCGTGAACCAGACGATTTCTTGAGCCAGGCCACCTAACTGCGTTGGGGCGGCCCCTTTCGGCGCGCCACTGCCCGACGTTTGACCTAGAGCGTATATCTTATATAAGACATATGATTTAATCCAGATCATCCAGACCAGCCGTGCTCAAATCCCGCCATGATCGATGACCGCCCCGCGGACGCCGGACGCACCGGACGTCCTGCAGTCTTCTCCCCGCTGTACCAGCAGATCAAGGACTTGCTGGTGCAAGGGCTGGAGCGGGGTGAGTGGAAGCCGGGCGAACTGATCCCAAGCGAAATTGAACTGGCGGCGCGCTTTCAGGTCAGCCAGGGTACCGTGCGCAAGGCGGTCGATGAACTGGCGACCGAGCACCTCGTCGTCCGCCGCCAGGGCAAGGGAACGTTCGTCGCCACCCATCACGAGGCGCGCGCCCAGTACAGATTCCTGCGCGTGGTGCCGGACGAGGGCGAACCGCTGCCGGCGGTCAGCCGCTTCCTGGAGTGCCGCCGGACCCGGGCCACCGCGGACATCGCGCGGCTGCTCGACCTTCGCACGGGCGACCCGCTCGTCTATCTGCGCCGTCTCCTGACCTTTGACGGCACGCCAATCGTGCTCGACGACATCTGGCTGCCTGGTGCGACCTTCAAGGGACTCTCGGCCGAACGGCTCGCGGAATACAAGGGACCGCTATATGGTCTTTTCGAAACCGAGTTCGGCACGCGCATGATCCGCGCCGAGGAACGCATACGCGCGGTGGCGGCGGAGGCGGACGTCGCGAGGCTCCTGCAGATCGCGCCGGGCGCCCCGCTGCTGCTCGTGGAACGGGTGTCTTACACGTACGGCGAGCGCCCGGTCGAGGTGCGGCGGGGCCTGTCGGTCACAACGCGTCACCACTACCGCAACACGCTCACCTGATTTGGTTCACCCGCGCAAATCGTTCAGAATACAAAGTCACTCCAAGGGCCACATGTCGATGAGCACATCCGCCGCCGCGCCAACAAAAAGCCGCCCCGAGTTCCGCAACATCCACGTCTCGCAGATCGTCCGCTACCGAATGCCGCCCGCGGCAATGGTGTCGATCATGCACAGGATCAGCGGCGCCGCCCTGTTCCTCGCGCTGCCGTTCCTGCTCTGGCTGTTCGACCTCAGCCTGATCTCCGAAGGCAGCTTCGACCGCATGGCGGCGATCGGTTCGGGTTGGGTGGTGAAGCTGGTCCTGCTGTTCCTCGCCTGGGGGTTCCTGCATCACTTCGTCGCGGGGATCCGCTACCTGGTGCTCGACATGCATGTCGGGCTCGAACTGCCGCAGGCGCGGCGCAGCGCGCTCGCCGTGTACGCGATCAGCCTGCCGCTGACGCTGGTGGCTGCGCTGAAACTTTTCGGAGCGTTCTGATGGCTTCCGACACCCCTTCCGCCGGAATCGGCGCCAGGCGCCTCGTCGTCGGCGCCCATTTCGGCGTCGGCAGCTTCCTGCTGCAGCGGCTGACCGCGCTGATCCTCGTCGCCTTCGTCGTGATTCTCGCGGTGCGGCTGATGGCCGCCGGGCCGCTTGACTACGTCGGCTGGGCCTCGATCTTCGTCCCGCTGTGGATGAAGGTGCTGACCCTGGTCGCGATCCTCGCGCTGCTCTACCACGCTTGGATCGGCGTCAAGGACATCTGGATGGACTACGTGAAGCCCATGGGCGTGCGCCTGGCTCTGCAGGTGCTCACCGCCCTGTGGCTGCTTGCCTGCGCCGTGTGGTCGGTGCAGATTCTCTGGAGAGTGTGACGATGGCTGCCTCGAAAATCGCACGCCGTCGCTTCGACGCCGTCATCGTGGGTGCCGGCGGCTCGGGCATGCGCTGCTCGCTGCAACTCGCGAACGCCGGCCTCAACGTCGCCGTGCTGTCGAAGGTGTTCCCCACGCGTTCGCACACGGTGGCGGCGCAGGGCGGCATCGGCGCATCGCTCGGCAACATGACCGAGGACAACTGGCTGTGGCACATGTTCGACACGGTCAAGGGGTCGGACTATCTCGGCGACCAGGATGCCATCGAGTTCATGTGCCGCGAGGCGCCGAAGGTCGTTTACGAACTCGAGCACTTCGGCATGCCGTTCGACCGCAACCCGGACGGCACGATCTACCAGCGCCCGTTCGGCGGGCATTCGGCGAATTTCGGCGAGAAGCCGGTGCCGCGGGCCTGCGCGGCGGCGGACCGCACCGGCCACGCGCTGCTGCACACGCTCTACCAGCGCAATGTCGCGTCGCGCACGCAGTTCTTCGTCGAGTGGATGGCGCTTGATCTGATCCGCAACGCCGACGGCGACGTCGTCGGCGTGGTCGCGCTCGAGATGGAAACGGGCGAGCCGATGATCTTCGAGGCGAAGGTCACGGTGCTCGCGACCGGCGGCGCGGGACGGATCTTCGATGCCTCGACCAACGCGTACATCAACACCGGCGACGGGCTGGGGCTGGTCGCGCGGTCGGGTATCCCCCTCGAGGACATGGAATTCTGGCAATTCCACCCGACCGGCGTGGCCGGCGCCGGGGTGCTGATCACCGAAGGCGTGCGCGGAGAGGGCGGCATCCTGCTGAACTCGAACGGCGAGCGCTTCATGGAACGCTACGCGCCGACGCTGAAGGACCTCGCGCCGCGCGACTTCGTGTCCCGTTCGATGGACCAGGAGATCAAGGAAGGGCGCGGTTGCGGTCCGCACAAGGACCACGTGCTGCTGAAGCTCGACCACCTCGGCGCCGACACGATCATGAAGCGGCTGCCGTCGATCCGCGAGATCGCGATCACCTTTGCCAATGTCGATCCGATCCGCGAGCCGATTCCCGTCGTGCCGACGATCCACTACCAGATGGGCGGCATCCCGGCCAACTACCACGGGCAGGTCGTCGCGCCGAACGACGGCAACCCGAACGCCGTCGTCAACGGGCTGTATGCGATCGGCGAGTGCGCCTGTGTCTCGGTGCATGGCGCCAACCGGCTCGGCACCAATTCGCTGCTCGATCTCGTCGTCTTCGGCCGCGCCGCCGGCAACCACATCGTGGAGCAGGGATTCGAGAAGCAGGGCCACCGCGCGTTCCCGGCCGAGGGCGGCGAGGCGACGCTGGCGCGCATCGCCGCGCTCGATGCGCGCGGCAAGGGGGAGCGGGTGCAGGACGTGGCCAATGCGATCCGCAAGACGATGCAGGCGCACTGCGGCGTGTTCCGCACCGGGGCGCTGCTCGACGAGGGAGTGCGCAAGATCGGAGCGCTGGCGGAACAGGCGCAGCATGTCGCGATCGCCGACAAGTCGAAAGTGTTCAACACGGCGCGCATCGAGGCGCTCGAGCTCGAGAACCTGGTCGAGACGGCGCGTGCGACCGTGGTATCGGCCGCGGCCCGCACGGAAAGCCGCGGCGCACATGCGCGCGACGATTTCCCCGAGAGGGACGACACGCAGTGGCTGCGCCACACGCTGTTCTATTCGCAGGGCAGCCGGCTCGACTACAAGCCCGTCAACATGAAGCCGCTGACGGTGCCTACGTTCGAGCCGAAGAAGCGGACGTTCTGAGGGCGGACGGAACCGTGGATCGGGGTCCGTCGGACGCGAAGTCAAGGGGATAGCGGGCGAAGCCGGGCGATCCTTGGATCGAAATTGCGACGCGCGCCAGCCCTCCCAGGTGGCGTGGAGTCGGTGGATAGAGGAAATCGAATGACTGCGAACAGCAATGTGGAAGCGGATGCGGTGGCCGGGGCTGCTGCCGGCGCGCGGACCGTCCGGTTCGAGATCTATCGCTACGACCCGGACAAGGACGCGCGCCCCTACATGCAGAAGCTCGAGGTACGGCTGCAGCCGAACGACAAGATGCTGCTCGATGCACTGATGCGCATCAAGAGCGACTTCGACGACGGCGTCTCCTTCCGCCGCAGCTGCCGCGAGGGCGTCTGCGGCTCGGACGCGATGAACATCAACGGCAAGAACGGGCTCGCCTGCGTCACCAACCTGCGCGACCTGAAGGAGCCGATCGTCCTGAAGCCGCTGCCTGGCCTTCCGGTAATCCGCGACCTGATCGTGGACATGTCGCAGTTCTTCAAGCAGTACCACTCGATCAAGCCCTTCCTGATCAACGACACGCCGCCGCCCGAGAAGGAGCGGCTGCAGACACCCGAGGAACGCGAGGAACTGAACGGGCTGTACGAGTGCATCCTGTGCGCGT
The DNA here is from genome assembly GCA_029883565.1 of Burkholderiaceae bacterium. Taxonomy (GTDB): domain Bacteria; phylum Pseudomonadota; class Gammaproteobacteria; order Burkholderiales; family Burkholderiaceae_F; genus JAOUJD01. Next base: position 23,487 of record JAOUJD010000003.1, on the reverse strand, counting down.
GCTGCTCGACCAGCTGCCCGAGCTTCTGGTGGAACCCCGACAAGTTCGTCGGGCCGGCGGGCCTGCTGCAGGCCTACCGCTTCATCGCGGACAGCCGCGACCAGGCGACCAACGAGCGGCTGGACAACCTGAACGACCCGTACCGCCTGTTCCGCTGCCACACGATCATGAACTGCGTGGACGTCTGTCCCAAGGGCCTGAATCCGACCCGGGCCATCGGCAAGGTCCGCGACATGCTGGTGCGCCGCGCGGTCTAGGGCCTGACATGGGGGGCCCGCCGGCCATCGGCGACCTGGAGCGCCGCCGCCTGCGCTGGCGCGCCCGCCGTGGGCTGCTGGAAAACGACCTGATCCTCGGCCGCTTCCTCGACCGGGAAGGGGACCGGCTGGCCCTGGCCGACGTCCTGGCGCTGGAGGCCCTTCTTGACCTGCCGGACAACGAATTGCTCGACCTTTTGCTGGGGCGCAAAGATCCGCAAGGCACGCTGGACAACAATGCCGTGCTCGGTCTGCTCAAGCGGATCCGCGCGACCTGACCCAACGTCAAACGGGGACGACAAGAAATGGCTCTCACTCCTTCCAACGACAAGGCAACGCTCACCTTCACGGACGGCACGGCCCCGCTGGACCTGCCGATCTACAAGGGCACCGTCGGCCCGGACGTCATCGACATCCGCGCCCTGTACGGCAAGACCGGCAAGTTCACCTACGACCCAGGGTTCCTGTCGACCGCATCCTGCAACTCGACCATCACCTACATCGACGGTGACAAGGGCGAACTGCTGTACCGCGGCTATCCCATCGAGCAGATCGCCACCCGCTGCGACTACCTTGAAACCTGTTTACTGCTCCTGTACGGCGAACTGCCCACACCCGCCCAGAAGGCCGACTTCGTCCAGCGCGTGACCCATCACACGATGGTCAACGAGCAGATGCAGTTCTTCATGCGCGGCTTCCGCCGGGATGCGCATCCGATGGCCGTGATGACCGGCCTGGTCGGTGCGCTGTCCGCGTTCTATCCGGACTCCATGAACCTGAACGACCCGTGGCAGCGCGAGGTATCTGCGATCCGCCTGATCGCCAAGATGCCGACGCTGGTCGCCATGGCGTACAAGTACACGGTCGGGCAGCCGTACATGTATCCGCAGAACGAGCTGTCGTACGCCGGCAACTTCATGCGCATGATGTTCGCGACCCCGTGCGAGGAGTACAAGTCGAACGACGTGCTGGTGCGCGCGATGGACCGGATCTTCATCCTGCACGCCGATCACGAGCAGAACGCATCGACCTCCACGGTCCGCCTGTGCGCTTCCTCCGGCACCAACCCGTTCGCCGCGATCGCGGCCGGCGTGGCGTGCCTGTGGGGACCGGCGCATGGCGGCGCCAACGAGGCCTGCCTCAACATGCTGTACGACATCCAGGCGCAGGGCGGAGTCGCCAAGATCGGCGAGTTCATCGCCAAGGTGAAGGACAAGAACAGCAACGTGAAGCTGATGGGCTTCGGCCACCGGGTGTACAAGAACTACGACCCGCGCGCCAAGCTGATGCGTGAAACCTGCCACGAAGTGCTCACGGAACTCGGTCTGCACGACGACCCGCTGTTCAAGCTCGCGATGGCGCTCGAGAAGATCGCCCTGGAAGACGACTACTTCGTCAGCCGCAAGCTGTATCCGAACGTGGACTACTACTCGGGCATCGTCCAGAAGGCGATCGGCATTCCGGTGCCGCTGTTCACCGCCGTGTTCGCCCTGGCGCGTACGGTGGGCTGGATCGCCCAGTTGAACGAGATGATCGCCGACCCCGAGTACAAGATCGGGCGGCCGCGCCAGCTCTTCGTCGGTGCGACGGCGCGCGAGGTCAAGCCGCTCTCGCAGCGCTGACACCCGAACGCCGGGGAACGGCAACGGCGCCTGCGGGCGCCGTTGCCGTTTCAGTCACTGTGGTGAGTCATCGGGGCCCGTTCGATGACGATCCGGTCGCCGACGTGCCGCATCGGCATCGCGAACTCGAAGCGGTCGGCCGCCGCGCACAACTCGAGGTCGGCCAGCGGCAGGTGCGGGAATTCGGGCTGTCCGAAGCGGCGCCCGAAGTCCGAGTCGCGCACCCTGGCCTCGAACGCGGAGAGCCTGGGCGACTGGCCGAGGAGGTAGGACTCGATCAGGTCCGCGCAAGCGTGGTCCTCGTCGCCGTCGCGGTCCGTCCACAGTCCGGTGATCACGAAGGTGACGACATCGGGTGCGAGCAGATCGATGTACTCGGCCGTCGCCCGCGCGCACACCAGGCTGCCGGCCAGCACCTCCGACGCATGGTCGCAGTCGATCAGCCCGCGCACGCCGCCCGCGCTGTATTCGATCAGCGTGACGCCGGCGAGGTCGAGCGGTGCGATGCTCGCAGGCGAGTTGCCATAGTCGAGCCCGGGCACCGGGCGCCCGCCCGGCTGCGCGCCGACCGTGATGCAGGGGGCGTGGCGGCGGCGCAGCGGCTCTATTTCGTCGACCGAGTGTGCGGCGACGACCGCGCGGGCGCCGGCGGCGAATGCATAGGCAGCGGTGGAGAAAGCTCGGAGCACGTCGACGACGACCACCACCCCCTCGAGTTCGTGGCCGTGGGCGAGGTCCGAGCGCCGAATGTCCATCGGAGGAAGTCGGCGTCGCGGCCGGGCTCTACATGAAGGGTTTCGCGCGCTCCAGCAGCTCCTCGAGGCCCGCCTCGTTCGGGTTCTTCGGCTTGCCGGGGTGGATGATGGCCACCTGGCAGGCTTCGGCCGCCTCGATCATTTCGCGGTAGGTCCCCGCATTGATGTCCTTGATGTACGCCTGCTTGTTCTCGTTGTAGCCGAACAGCCTGTCGTTGATGTTCTGGCACTCGTTGCAGCTGGAGCAGCGCGACGTCTCGATCCATGCCTCGTCCGATGGCGGTGGCGCGGCCTCGGCGGCAGGCGCGGCCTCGGGGGCGGGGGCGGGGGCGGCGGGAGCCCGCTCGGCCGGTGCTGCGGCAGGGACGGCCGCGGCTGCTGCGCTCGCCTGTTTCAGCGCTTCGAGTTCCTGCTGCTTCTCGGTCTCCCAGGCCGCCCTTTCGCGGGCGAGCGCCTGTTCGGCGTGCGAGTTGTGGATGCCGCTGTGTTCCTGCAGGCGATGCCACAGCAGGAGGCACCGTCGCGTGGCCTGGACCAGGCGGGTGTCGACGATCACGCGATGCAGCCGGTCGTTCGCGTCCACCGCAAGCACGAAGGGCACCCGGTCCGCCGCCTGGCTTTCCGGAAGTGCGAGCCAGTCGGCCACCGGAACCATCGCCGCGCTCCAGCGCTCGCGCGGCACGACCGCGAAGTGGTGGGCATAGCGGCGGTCGCACAGCACGAAGTCGGCATAGGTGAAGCGCACCTGCTCGCGCACGCGCTGCAGCGCCTCGTCGGCGTATTCGAAGTCCTCGACGGACCAGTCGTCCTGCTGGTTGCGGTTGTTCTCGAAGGAGAACCGGGTCGCCCAGTTGGTCCCGGCGTTGGCGTCGTAGGTGAAGGCTGGAAATGCGCGTGACTTCATCGCGGCGGCGGCGCTCAGGTACGGCGGCAGGTCGCTCGCCTGGTCCGGGGATCCGGAGAACACGGTGAACAGCGCGGGACTGCGGCACCCCATCCCGCGCCGGACGCGCTCGCGCAGGGCGTAGAGGTTGGAACTGGTGGACTGCAGGACGAACATGCCGCCCAGGCCCATGGCCGTGGTGGCGAGGCGCGCGCTGCGCACGCCGAAGGCGAAGCGGCCCTGCCCGATGGCTGCGTCCTCGAGCAGGTCCGTGAGCTGGACGAGGACCTTGACCGGCATCCCGGCCGAAAGCATCTCCATCAGGGATGCGTTCTCCGGGGCGTCGTTGCGGTCCGCCGGGATGCACACGAGGTAGTCCGGGAACTGCGCGAGATCGTCGGAGGTGAGGGCGTTCTCGTCGTAGCGGTCGAAGAACGGGTCGTGGTCCGCCTCGACATAGGCGCCACGCGCCTCCAGTTCGGCGATGGCGATTGCCTTGACGACCTCGACCAGGCGCGGCAGGCGGGTCCGGTGCGCCTCGATGGCGGCCGCACAGTTGTCGAACGCGAAGTCGTATGGCGCGACGCCGAGCGTGCTGCCCATCGGATTCGGATAGAAAGGCTGAGCGCGCAGCACCGACAGCGCCCATTCGATCCGCTGGCGCCGCCGGGCCGGCAATTCGTCCGTCGGCACGTTGCGCGCGACCAGCCGCGACATCGCGGAAAAGTCGAAGACGTCGGTGTGCAGCGATCCGAAGCCGGACTGCAGCGCCTGCGGCTGCTGGCCGGCCTGCGAGTGCACGAACGCGGCGCGCAGGATGTCGGACAGCCTGCGCACCAGGTGGTCGACGAGCGTTCGGAAGGCCTTCGTTTTCTCGGCGTTCACGTTCTGCCACGCGCGGGTCACGAAGCGCGCCGTCAAGGCGCGGTCGCAGTCGACGATCTCGCCGTCGATGCCGAGCGCGCCCGCCGCGCGCGTCAGCACGTCGCGCGCGCTGTCGTCACGGCCGGCCGCGCGGTTGGCCGCCTCGGGCCAGAGGTCCGCCAGGCGGCCGGTGGCGCCGCCCGCGATCAAGCCGCGCAGCTCGCGCTCGAGACGGAGCAGCTGCTTGCGCAGTCGCTCGCCCTCGATCCCGCGCGGCGCGAGTTCGGCGATCAGGTCGCCGATCACCGAAGACAGCGACCGCACGTACTCGGGGCCGGCGTCGCCTGCAAGAAGGACGACCGGATAGTCGTAGCGCAGCTTCGTCAGGTCGCGGTAGGCCGCGAGCAGGGCGGGGCGGAACCCCTCGGTCAGCGCGGCGAGCCCGTCGCCGGCGCGCTTGCCGGTCATGTGGAAGACCGTCTGGTCCTGGAACTTTGCAGCCATGTCCATTGGGACGAACCTCGAAAGTCGGCGGCGATCAGGCGGCGCGCTGTGCGCGCTCCTCGTCGGGCCAGATGGTGAACTTGTCGAATTCCTTGTCGAGCCCGGCCCGGATCGCCTCGGCGGTCCGCGGGGCACCGGCGCCGCGCAGGTCCTCGTAGCAGGGCACGCTCGGGTCGTGATACAGGATGCCGACGGGGATCGGATCGATCGACGAGGCGATCTCGCGCGCCTGGTGGATGTTCAGCGGGTCGTGCTCGCGCTGGTTCTTGTAGATGCGGCTCGTCTCGGCGCTCGGCTGCAGGCCGTTCTTGTGCGTCAGCAGCAGCGTCTTGCTCGGGTCGTGCAGCCACGGCTCGAACGTCTTCGGCAGCCACTCGGGGCAGCGCTGGATGATGCGCACGAACGAGAAGCCGCGGTGCTTGTACGCCTTCGAGATGATGTCGTAGAGCATCTCGGGCATCCAGTCCACGCCCTGCGCCACGAACGACGCGTTCTGCACGCCGAGCGTCACCGTGAGCGGATTCATTGCTTCCAGCACGCTGCCGCGCGGCGTCGTGTTGCTCTTGGTGCCGATCGCCGACGTTGGCGACGCCTGTTTCTTGGTCAGCCCGTAGATCTGGTTGTCGTGCAGGATGACCGTCAGGTTCATGTTGTACCGGATCGCGTGGATCCAGTGCGCGGCCCCGATCGAGCAGCAGTCGCCGTCGCCAGTGTTGATGAAGACGTTCAGGTCCGGGCGCGCCATCTTGACGCCTTCGGCGAGCGGGAACGCCCGGCCATGGATGCCGTGGAAGCCGTAGGTCTTCATGTAGTGCGGGAAGCGGCTGGAGCAGCCGATCCCGGACACGAACACCGTGCGCTCCGGCGCCAGGTCCTCGTCACGGCACAGTCGCTGGACGGCCGTCAGGATGGCGTTGTCGCCGCAACCGCTGCACCAGCGCGGAACGCCCCCCTGGTAGTCCTCGAGGGTGTGATGTTCCTCGTGCAGCTTGATGATGTACTGGCTGAGTGCGGAGCCCATCGTCTACTTTCCTTCGCTCGATTTCATTCGGCCAGCTTGGCGCGCAGCGCCTTGGCTACCAGGCCCGGTTTGATCGGCTGGCCGCGTGCCTCGGTCCAGCAGTCCACATCGATCAGCGTCCGCGCGCGCAGCATCATCGCGAGCGGGGCATAGCGGCGGTTTTCCTGGTCGATGACTTCGTCCTCGTCCGGTCGATCGGCCCAGGTTCCCTCGACCGTCATCACCTTCCTGAAGCGCTTGAGGATGTCCTTGATGCCCGATGGCATCGGCTGGATGAAGCGCATCTGCAGGGCGGAGACCTTCAGCCCCTCGTCGCGCAGGCGCTGCACGGCTTCCTCGATGACGCCCTGCGTGCTGCCCCAGCCGACGACCAGCAGGTCGCCTTCGGGATCGCCGAACACCGGCGGCGTCTTCAGCGTCTTCTGCAGGGTCGCGAGCTTCAGGCTGCGCATGCGCAGGCCTTCCTCGTTGATGATCGGGTCGTACGCGACCTTGCTCGCGCGGTCGTGCGCCAGTCCCGTGATCGTGTGCATGCCGTTGGGCTGGCCGGGCGAGAAGCGCCGCGCGATGCCCGTGACCTTGTCCCAGTCGTAGGGTTTCGCGCCTTCCGGCAGAGGCGACTGGTCGATCGGCGGCGCGAGCCACTCTTCGTTGAAGCTCGGTCGCGTGAACGGCTGCTGCGCCGTCGCGAGGCTGGCGTCCGTCAGGACGACCACGACCATGTTGAACGTCTCGGCGATCTTGCGTGCCGTGATCATCGAGTAGAAACAGTCCTCGATGCTGGTGGCGGCGATGACCACCTTGGGAGCATCGCCGTGGCTGCCGTAGACGGCGGTCAGGAGGTCGGCCTGCTCGACCTTCGTCGGCTGGCCCGTCGACGGGCCGCCGCGCATCACGTTGACGACGACCAGGGGGATCTCGGCCATTACCGCCAGGCCGATGCCTTCCTGCTTCAGCGAGTAGCCCGGGCCGGACGTGATCGTCACGGCACAGCGGCCCGCGTAGGAGGCTCCGATCGCGAACGCGCACGCGGCGATCTCGTCCTCGGCCTGGTGCACGATGCCGCCGACGCGCTCGAAGCAGTCGGACAGGTAGTGCGATGCCGACGTCGCCGGGGTGATCGGGTACATCGCGCAGATGTCCATGCCCGACGCCAGCACGCCGAGCGCCACGGCCGTGTTGCCGTTGACGACGATCTGCGGCACCTTCGCCTTCTCGGCCGGGATCTCGTACTTGAAGTCCAGGTTGGCCTCGCCCCACGCAAAGCCGGCTTCCATCAGGCGGACGTTCGAGTCGATCACCTTCTGGTCCTTCTTGCCGAAGGTCAGGGCGATCTGGTCGCGCGCGAGCTGCAGGTCGAGGCTGTAGATGTTGCACAGGACGCCCAGCACGAACATGTTCTTGCCGCGCCGCGCATCGCTCATCAGGGCCCGGCATTCCTTCTCGAGGGGCAGGTCGATCACGCGGAAGCCGGCCTCCTTCAGGCCTTTCACCGCTTCGACGTAGGACTTGACGATCGTCGGGTCGCGGTGCTCTCCCCACATGTTTTCGAGCAGGATCGTCGCGCCTTGCTTGAGTTCTCCGGCACGCACGCGGCCAAGCAGCACCTGCTCGTTGAACGCGACGACGAGGTCGGTCTCGTCGCCGCCGTTGGTCACCTGCTTGGATCCGATCCTGATGCGGATTCCGCTCGCTCCCGCCACGCTGCGTGCCGGCGGCTGGATCTCGGCCGGGATGATCTCGACGGTCCAGATGCCGTTGCCGCTGCGCGCGGCGACCGAGGCCAGCGCCTGGCCGCAGCGCTGCGCGCCTTCGCCGGAATCGCTGATCACCTCGACGATGTGCTCGGGCAGCCTGACGGCCCGTTTGGTTCCGGCATTGCCCTTGGAGGCCGGGCGGTCCAGGACTGCAGCATTCATGCTCGTTCCTTGCTCTCTCGTTGTGCTCAGGCGACCCTGACCAGCGCGAAGCCGTGCTCGGCGCGCGGAATGCCGAACAGCGATCCCTCGGCGCCGGCGTCGTAGACGGAACTGCTGTCGCGCAGGCCGAGGTAGGCCTTCATCGCGCGCGCGGCCTTGCGGCCGGCGCCCATGGCCTGGATCACGGTGGCGGCCCCGGTGACGATGTCGCCGCCCGCGTACACGCCGGCGATCGACGTCGCCAGGTTGTCGTCGGTGGCGATGTAGCCCCACTTGTTCAATTTCAGTTTCGACGTCTGGCCCAGGATCGGATTGGCATTGGTGCCGATCGCGAACACGACCATGTCGGCCTCGAACTCGAAGTCGCTTCCGGGCACCACCACGGGGCGGCGCCGTCCCGACTCGTCGGGCTCGCCGAGTTCCATCCTCACGCAGCGCAGCGCGCGCACGTTGTTGTTCGCGTCGCCGAGGATCTCGACCGGGCTGGTCAGCCAGTTGAAGTCGACGCCTTCCTGCTCGGCGTGGTGGATCTCCTCGACCCTTGCTGGCGCCTCTTTCTTCGAGCGGCGATAGATGCAGTGGACCGACTCGGCGCCAAGCCGCAGCGACACGCGCAGCGCATCCATGGCCGTGTTGCCCGCGCCGATGACGGCGACGTGCTTGCCGGGCTGCAGCGGCGTGTCGAAATTCGGAAAGTCACGCGCGCGCATCAGGTTGCAGCGCGTCAGCAGTTCGTTGGCGGACAGCACGCCGTTCAGCGACTCTCCCGGGATGCCCATGAAGCTCGGATAGCCCGCGCCGGTGCCGATGAAGACCGCGTGAAAGCCCATCTCGGCCACCATCTGCTCGATGGTGAACAGGCGGCCGACCAGCGTGTTGCACTCGAACCGTACGCCCAGGTTGCGCAGCTTCTGGATCTCGGCGTCGATGACGTCGTTCGGCAGGCGGAAGTCGGGAATGCCGTACTTGAGCACGCCGCCCGGGGTGTGGAAGGCCTCGTACACGATCACTTCGCAGCCGGCCTTCGCCATGTCGGCCGCGCACGCCATCCCCGCAGGGCCCGCGCCGACGATGCCGACCTTGCAGCCCGAGGGCTCGATGTAGGGGACGTTCTCCCAACCCTCGGCAATCGCCATGTCGCCGATGAAGCGCTCGAGACGCCCGATCGCCACCGGCTCCAGGGTCTCACCCACGGTGCACACGCCCTCGCACTGGTTCTCCTGGGGGCAGACCCGTCCGCAGATCGACGGGAGCAGGTTGGTGTCGGTGATGATGTCGTAGGCGCCGTGGAAGTGCTTCTCGGTGATCTTCTGGATGAAGGCCGGAATGTCGATGCTGACCGGGCAGCCGCGCACGCACGGCTCGTCCGGGCATTGCAGGCAGCGCTCCGCCTCGCGCTGCGCGTCCTCGAGACGGTAGCCGCAGGCCACCTCCTCGAAATTCCTGGCCCGGACCTGGGGATCCTGCTCGGGCATCGGCGTCCGCTCCTGGGGAATGGTGCGGATCGTCTTCTTCTTCGTGGCCATCGTGTCCTCGCTGTCCTAGCCGTCGGTGTTCGGCTGCACGTCGATGGGCGGCTCCGCGTTCGCTCCGAGCACCGCAGTCTTCAGGTCGATGACCTGGTCGCTGCGGATGCGGCAGGACTCCTGCCAGCGCTCGACCGCTGCACGCTCGGTCGGCTTGTAGCGGCCCAGCCGTGACATCAGGTCGTCGAAATCGACCTTGTGGCCGTCGAAGTCCGGGCCGTCGACGCAGGCGAACTTCACCTGGTCGCCGATCTTGACCCGGCAGCCGCCGCACATGCCGGTGCCGTCGACCATCACCGGGTTCAGGCTGACGATCGTCTTGATGCCGAAGGCACGCGTGGCTTCGGCGCAGCCCTTCATCATGATGGGAGGTCCGATCGCCACCACTTCGTCGATGTCAGGATGCTTGGCGACCGCCTGCTTGATCCCCTCGGTCACGAGCCCCTTGATGCCGGCCGAGCCGTCGTCCGTGCAGATGATCAGTTCGTCGCAGACGGCGCCGAACTTGTCCTGCCAGAACATCAGGTCCTTGTTGCGGAAGCCGATGACGCCGATCACGTAGGCGCCGCTTTCCTTGTAGGCGCGCGCCTGCGGATACACCGGCGCGACGCCGAGGCCGCCGCCGACGCAGACCACCTTCTTCGCCTTGCCGATGTGGCTCGGGATGCCCATCGGCCCGACCATTGCGAAGAGGGAGTCACCGACCTTGCAACCCGCCTGCATCTCCTTGGTGGTCTTGCCGACGGCCTGGATCACCAGGGTGATCGTGCCGCGTTCGCGGTCGAAGTCGGCGATGGTGAGCGGAATCCGCTCGCCATGCTCGTGCTCCATCACGATCACGAACTGCCCGGGCCGGGCGGCCCGCGCCATCTGTGGATGCGTCACCTCAAGCATGTAGGTGACGTCCGAATAGTCCTCGCGCGCTACGATCCTGAACTCGGATCCCGCGTTCGCCTGCGCCATGGTCTGTCCCCCCGTGCGCTCTGGGTTTCCGCGCGCCCGTCTGGCGCGGGGCGGCGCGAACTTGAGGCGAACTACCTCACGTAATCGAGAGCTTCGATTGCAACGGGGGTGGTGGCTTTGATCTTTCGCAACCGCATCTCAGTCCGTGGGACGGCGTTGCAGTCCTCAAAACGGCAGTCGGCCCAAAGCGACACGCACCGCGACTCAGGTGAGCTCGGCGTTGATGGCCTCGAGGACGCCGGCACCCGGGCACAGGTCGGCTTCGGCCAGGCGGTTCAGGGGCGCCGCCACCGTGTTGAGGTGATCGTGCAGGTCGTCGGCCGACGGATCGACGAACAGCAGCCCGGTCACCACCTCCCCGCGCGCCTGGTGGGCCGTGATGTGGCTGATCGCGGCCAGCCGGTCGCCCGGATCGTACCCGTCGGCCAGCTTGCGCAGGCGCAGCCGGCTGCCGTCGTGCTGGGTGATCTCGATCACTTCGCCGGGCGAGTAGTCGGCGAGGATCACGTCGCGGCGCGGCATGAAATCCAGGCGGTTCACCGCGTCATTGTGGGCCCGGATGTAGTCGTAGCTCTTCGTGCTGCCGGCGTGGTTGTTGAAGGCAACGCACGGGCTGATGACGTCGATCAGCGCGGCGCCGCGGTGGTTGAGCGCTCCCTTGATCAGCGGCACCAGTTGCTCCTTGTCGCCTGAGAAGCTGCGTGCGACGTAGGTGACGCCCAGCTGCAGCGCGAGCGAGACCATGTCGATCGGGGCGTCGCGGTTGACCGCGCCGCGCTTGGACTTGGAGCCCTGGTCCGCGGTGGCGGAGAACTGCCCCTTGGTCAGGCCGTACACGCCGTTGTTCTCGACGATGTAGGTCATGTTGACCCCGCGCCGGATCAGGTGGGCGAACTGGCCCAGGCCGATCGAGGCGGAGTCTCCATCGCCGGACACGCCGAGGTACATCAGGTCGCGATTGGCGAGGTTGGCGCCGGTCAGCACTGACGGCATGCGCCCGTGCACCGAGTTGAATCCGTGCGAATTGCCCAGGAAGTAGTCGGGTGTCTTCGACGAACACCCGATGCCGGACAGCTTCGCGACCCGGTGCGGTTCGATCTCCAGTTCCCAGCAGGCCTGGATGATGGAGGCGGAGATCGAGTCGTGCCCGCAACCTGCGCACAGCGTCGAGATCTTTCCCTCGTAATCGCGCCGCGTGTAGCCGAGGCGATTGGCTGGAAGGGTGGGGTGATGCAGCTTCGGCTTCGCGAGATAGGTCATCGGCTGTTCCTCAAGCGGCCTTGCCGCCCTTCAACGGGCGCACGTTGGCACCCGCCATCCGGTCCTTGATCGCCTTCACGATGAAGCGGGCCGTGATCGGCGTGCCGTCGTAGTGGAGGATCGGCACGAGGCGGGCCGGGTCGACCTGCAGTTCATTCACCAGCATTGCCCGCAGCTGCCCGTCGCGGTTCTGCTCGACGACGAATACCCGCTCATGCTGCTCGATGAATCTGTCGACCGATTCGGGGAACGGGAAAGCGCGCACGCGCAGCCGGTCGAGGTGCACGCCGGACTGCTCCAGCGTCCCGATCGCCTCGTTCATCGACGGGCTCGTCGACCCGTAGAAGATCACGCCGTACGGCGTCTTCTGGCTCGCCTTGCGGACGATCGGCTGCGGCACCAGCTTCTTGGCGCTGTCGAACTTCTTCAGCAGGCGCTCCATGTTGTAGACATAGTCAGGGCCGGCTTCCGAGTAGCGCGCGTAGGCATCCTTCGTCGTGCCCCGCGTGAAGTAGGCTCCGCGCGTGGGATGGGTGCCCGGCAGGGTGCGCGAAGGAATACCGTCGCCGTCGGCGTCGAGATAGCGGCCAAAGTCCTTGCCGGCCTCGAGCTCCTCGGCGCTCATGACCTTGCCCCGGTCATACCGCCGGCTGTCGTCCCACCTGAGCGGCGCACACAGCCGGTGGTTCATGCCGATGTCGAGGTCGGTCATCAGGAAGATCGGCGTCTGCAGCCGCTCGGCGAGGTCCAGCGCGGCGGCCGAAAACTCGAAGCACTCGTGCGGATCCTCGGGGAACAGCAGCACGTGCTTGGTGTCCCCGTGCGAGGCGTATGCGCACGCGAGCAGGTCCGACTGCTGGGTGCGCGTCGGCATTCCGGTCGACGGACCGCCGCGCTGCACGTTGATGATCGTCGCCGGGATCTCGGCGAAATACGCCAGGCCGATGAACTCCGTCATCAAGGACACGCCGGGACCGGAGGTAGCCGTGAAGGCGCGCGCCCCGTTCCAGCCGGCTCCAATGACCATGCCGATCGAAGCCAGCTCGTCCTCGGCCTGCACGATCGCGAACTTGTTGCGGCCGGTCGCCTTGTCGACCCGGTAGCGGCCGCAGTACTTCTGGAATGCCTCCGCCACCGACGACGACGGCGTGATCGGATACCAAGCGCATACCGTGGCGCCGCCGTACACCGCGCCGAGCGCCGCTGCCGCATTGCCCTCGATGAAGATGCGGTCGCCCACGCTGTTGCGGCGCTCGACCCGCAGCGCGAGCACGCCGGCCAGGTTCTGCTCGGCGTAGCTGCGTCCGGTCTCGAAGGCGTCGAGGTTCGGCTTGATCAGCTTGTCCTTGCCCTTGTACTGCTCGCCGAGCAGCTGCGCGACCACCTCGGACTCGATGCCAAGCAGGTACGCCAGCACGCCGACGTACATGATGTTCTTCAGCAGCTGGCGTTCCTTAGGATCGGCGAACTTGCCGGCGGCAATGTCCGACAGCGGAACGCCGATGGCGTGGATGTCCGGCCGGAAGCGCGACGGCGGCAGCGGCCGGGTGCTGTCGTACAGCACGTAGCCGTCGGGCTCGATCTCCCTGATGTCCTGGTCCCAGGTCTGCGGGTTCATCGCGATCATCAGGTCGACGCCGCCACGGCGTCCGAGGTGACCCTGCTCGGTGACCCGCACTTCGTACCAGGTGGGCAGGCCCTGGATGTTGGACGGGAAGATGTTGCGCGGCGACACCGGCACGCCCATCCGCAGGATGCTGCGAGCGAACAGTTCGTTGGCGCTGGCAGAACCCGAGCCGTTGACGTTCGCGAACTTGACCACGAAGTCGTTGGTGGCGGTGATGCCGCGATGGCGGATCACGCCGCCGCTCGTGCGGGGGCCCGGTCGGCCCTGGTCAGGAACGCTCATTGGTCGACCTCCAGCGCGCTGCGCGAGCCTGTCTGCGAGCGGCCGTGCAGGACTGTCGTCACGCGGCCTCCCGCTCCGGGGTGCGACAGCCACGCCCGGCATGTGTCATCTCGATCAGGAACTTCTGCATGTCCCAGGCTCCGGTGGGGCAGCGTTCGGCGCACAGCCCGCAATGCAGGCAGACGTCCTCGTCCTTCACCATCACGCGACCCGTCTTCAGCTCGCCGGAGACGTACAGGGCCTGGTCGGCGTTCAGGGCAGGTGCCCGCAGCCGCGCGCGCAGGTCGGCTTCGGCGCCGTTGCGCGTGAAATTGATGCAGTCGGTCGGGCAGATGTCGAGGCACGCATCGCACTCGATGCACTGCTGCGCCGTGAAGACCGTCTGCACGTCGCAGTTGAGGCAGCGCTGCGCTTCCTTCCACGCCGTGGCGGGGTCGAAGCCGAGTTCGACCTCGACACGGATGCTGGCCAGGGCCTGGTTGACGTCGCGCCAGGGCACCTTGAAGCGGGCATCCGGCGCGACCTCGTTGTCGTAGCTCCACTCGTGGATGCCCATCTTCTGGGAGATCAGGCTGACGCCCGGCGCGGGGCGGGCGCGCACGTCCTCGCCGTTGAGGTACTTGTCGATCGAGATGGCGGCGTCGTGGCCCTGGGCGACCGCCCAGATGATGTTCTTCGGTCCGAGCGCTGCGTCTCCGCCGAAGAACACGTTGGGCAGCGACGCCTGCAGCGTGGTGCGGTCGAGGATGGGCAGACCCCATTGGTCGAATTCGACGCCGGCGTCGCGTTCGATCCACGGGAACGCGTTTTCCTGGCCGACCGCGACCAGCACGTCGTCGCACGGAAAGACCGGATCGGGCTCGCCCGTGGAGATCAGCGCGCGGTGTCCCTTGTCGTCATAGACGGCCTTGACCTTCTCGAAGCGCATGGCCGCGAGCTTCCCGTTCTCGTGCAGGAATGCCTTGGGCACCAGGTAGTTCAGGATCGGGATGCCTTCGTGCATGGCGTCTTCCTTCTCCCAGGGGGACGCCTTCATCTCCTCGAATCCCGAGCGCACGATTACCTTCACGTCCTCGCCGCCCAGTCGTTTCGCGGTGCGGCAGCAGTCCATCGCGGTATTGCCGCCGCCGAGCACGATGACGCGCCTGCCGACCGAGGTGACGTGACCGAAAGACACCGAAGAGAGCCAGTCGATGCCGATGTGGATCGATGCGGCTGCCTGGCTGCGGCCGGGGATGTCGAGGTCGCGACCACGCGGGGCGCCCGAGCCGACGAAGATCGCGTCGTACTTCTCCGCGAGCAGGGACTTCATCGAATCGATCCGCACACCGCCGCGGAACTCGACGCCGAGCCCGAGGACGTATCCAGTTTCCTCGTCGATCACCTCTTCCGGCAGCCGGAAGCGCGGGATCTGCGTGCGGATCATCCCGCCCGCCTTCGGATCCTGGTCGAACACGGTCACGTGGTAGCCCAGCGGCGCAAGATCGCGCGCGACGGTCAGTGAGGCAGGGCCCGCGCCGATGCAGGCGACCCTTCTTCCGTTCATCGGCGCCAGGCGCCTGGGAAGCCGCGCGCTGATGTCGCCCTTGAGATCGGCGGCGACGCGCTTCAGGCGGCAGATCGCGACAGGTTCGGGGCGCTCCGCCTGCTGCTCTTCGACCCGGCCACGGCGGCAGGCGGGCTCGCACGGGCGGTCGCAGGTTCGGCCGAGGATGCCCGGAAAGACATTCGACTTCCAGTTGACCATGTATGCATCGGAGTAGCGCCCCGACGCGATCAAGCGGATGTATTCGGGAACCGGTGTATGCGCCGGGCATGCCCACTGGCAATCCACGACGCGATGAAAGTACTCGGGATTCTTTATGTCCGTCGGCTGCACTCAGGTCTCCTTGCTCGGCGCCGTCCTGATAGCGTCAGCTGTCTTCGAGTCGGCGCAGTGTAGGCCGCGCACCCTGGAGGCGGTGCCTCGAGACACCGCCGCTGCGTGGATGCGACACGTTGATGGCCGCCGAGCGGCCAGTGGTAGCATCCGCGTTTCGCCGCGGCCCGGTTGCTGCGCAGCGATATGACTCGGCAGCCAGACCGGAATCCGGAACGGTTGCCGCCGGAGTTCCCACGTCTCGCTCATGGGTTTTCCGGGCATCTCAAACGAGAAACTCGTTTTTTCAGGTGAAGCCGATGATGAGACAGTTCCAGGTCAATTCGTACCTGTTTGGCGGCAATGCGCCGTACGTCGAGGAGCTCTATGAACGCTACCTCGATAACCCCGGCTCCGTTCCGGAAAAGTGGCGTGCTTATTTCGACCAGATGCAGCTGGTCCCCGCCGCCGACGGTTCGCCGGACTCGCGCGACATTGCCCATGCCCCGATCGTGGAGTCCTTCGCGCAGCGCGCCAAGGCCAACGCGTTCGTCGCCAAGGTCGCGCCGTCGGACCTTACGGTGGCCCGCAAGCAGGTCCATGTCCAGTCGATCATCGCGGCCTACCGGTTTCTCGGAAACTGCTGGGCCAACCTCGATCCGCTGCAGCGCCAGGAGCGGCCGGTCATTCCGGAACTCGAGCCGGCGTTCTACGACCTGACGGAAGCCGACATGGACACCGTGTTCGCCGCTGCGAACACGTACTTCGGCCAGGAGGACATGACGCTGCGCGACCTGATCAAGGCGCTGCGCGACACGTACTGCTGCAACATCGGCGCCGAGTTCATGTTCATTTCGGACCCGGCGCAGAAGCGCTGGATCCAGCAGCGACTGGAGTCGATCAGGTCGACCCCGACGTTCACCGCGGAACAGAAGCGTCACATCCTGGAGCGCGTGACCGCGGCCGAGGGACTCGAGCGCTACCTGCACACGAAGTACGTCGGCCAGAAGCGCTTTTCACTGGAGGGCGGTGAAAGCTTCATCGCCGCGATGGACGAACTGGTGCAGCGGGCCGGCGCCAACGGCGTGCAGGAAATCGTCATCGGCATGGCGCACCGCGGTCGCCTGAACGTGCTGGTGAACACGCTGGGCAAGATGCCGAGGGATCTCTTCGCCGAGTTCGAGGGCAAGGCCGCCTCCGACCTGCCGGCCGGGGATGTCAAGTACCACAACGGCTTCTCGAGCGACATCACGACCCCGGGCGGTCCGGTCCATCTCTCGCTTGCGTTCAACCCGTCCCACCTCGAGATCGTCAACCCGGTGGTCGAGGGCTCGGTCCGCGCGCGCCAGGAGCGGCGCGGCGACAAGGAGGGGGACACGGTCCTGCCGGTGCTGGTGCACGGCGATGCCGCCTTCGCCGGGCAGGGCGTGGTGATGGAGACGCTGAACCTCGCCCAGACCCGCGGTTACGGCACGGGCGGGACCATCCACATCATCATCAACAACCAGATCGGGTTCACGACCTCCGACCCTCGCGACACGCGCTCGACCCTGTACGCGACCGACGTCGTGAAGATGATCGAGGCCCCCGTGTTCCACGTGAACGGCGACGATCCGGAAGCGGTCGTGTTCGTCACGCAGCTGGCGATGGACTACCGCCAGGAGTTCAACAAGGACGTGGTCATCGACATCATCTGCTTCCGCCGCCTTGGCCACAACGAGCAGGACACCCCGGCGGTGACCCAGCCGCTGATGTACAAGAAGATCGGCCAGCACCCCGGCACGCGCAAGCTCTATGGCGACAAGCTGGTCACCCAGGGCACGATCTCGGCCGAAGAGCCCGACCTGATGGTCAAGGCCCACCGCGCCGCCATGGACGAGGGCCGCACCACGTCCGACCCGGTACTGACCAACTACAAGAGCAAGTACGCGGTCGACTGGTCTCCGTTCCTGAACCGCAAGTGGACCGATCACGCCGACACGGCGGTTCCCATTGCCGAGTTGAAACGCCTCGCCGAGCGCCTGACGACGATCCCGTCCAACTTCAAGCTGCATCCGCTCGTGGAGAAGGTGGTGGCCGACCGCCGCGCGATGGGCGAGGGCAAGTTGCCGCTCGACTGGGGCATGGCGGAGCACCTGGCGTTCGCGTCCCTCGTATCGAGCGGCTATCCCGTGCGCATCACTGGCCAGGACTCGGGGCGCGGCACGTTCACCCACCGGCACTCGGTGCTGCACGACCAGAACCGCGAACGTTGGGACGAGGGGATCTACGTCCCGTTGCAGCACGTGTCCGAGAAACAGGCGCCGTTCACGGTCATCGACTCGGTCCTGTCGGAAGAGGCGGTGCTCGCGTTCGAGTACGGGTATGCGAGCGCCGAGCCGAACGCCCTGGTGATCTGGGAAGCTCAGTTCGGCGACTTCGTCAACGGCGCCCAGGTCGTGATCGATCAGTTCCTGTCGTCAGGCGAGGTCAAGTGGGGCCGGCAGTCCGGTCTGACGCTGATGCTGCCCCACGGCTACGAGGGACAGGGTCCCGAGCACTCGTCGGCGCGCATCGAACGCTTCCTGCAGCTGGCGGCGGACAGCAACATGCAGATCGCACAGCCGACGACGGCCGCGCAGATCTTCCACCTGCTGCGCCGGCAGATGATCCGACTGTTCCGCAAGCCGCTCGTCATCATGACGCCCAAGTCGCTGCTGCGCGCGAAGGACGCGGCCTCCGAGCTGTCGGAACTGGCCAAGGGCGAGTTCCAGACCGTGATCCCCGAGCGCGACCCGGCCATCGAGGCGAAGAAGGTCAAGCGGGTCATCGCCTGTTCCGGAAAGGTCTACTTCGACCTGGTCAACACGCGCCGCGATCGCGAGGACTCGACCGCAGCGATCATCCGCGTGGAGCAGCTCTATCCCTTCCCCCACAAGGCGCTGGCGGCCGAACTGAAGAAGTACCCCGCTGCCACGGAAGTCGTGTGGTGCCAGGACGAGCCGGCCAATCAGGGCGGCTGGTTCTACGTGCAGCACCACCTGCTCGAAAACATGGCGGACGGGCAGAAGCTGGCGTACGCGGGACGCGCGGCATCGGCGTCGCCGGCGGTCGGTTACTACGCCAAGCACCAGGAGCAGCAGAAGGCCCTGCTGGACACGGCCTTCAGCAAGCTCAAGGGACTCGTGCTCAACAAGTAGGCAAGCAGGCGGATCGCGTCCGGCGCCAGGCGCCGCCGTCCGCCCTTCACGTCAAGCATCCGGAGCGTCAGAAGAACATGGCCATCGTGGAAGTGAAGGTTCCGCAGCTGTCCGAGTCGGTCGCCGAGGCGACCCTGCTGCAGTGGAAGAAGAAGCCCGGCGACGCCGTGGCGATCGACGAAATCCTGATCGAGGTCGAGACCGACAAGGTGGTCCTGGAGGTTCCTGCACCGGCGGCCGGGGTGCTCATGGAGATCGTCCGCGACGACGGCAGCACGGTCGTTGCGGGAGAGCTGATCGCGCGGCTGGACACCGAGGGCAAGGCAGCCGCGCCGGCCCCTGCGGCCGCGCCGCCGCCCGCGGCGGCAGCGCCCCGGCCTGCGGCTGCGGCCGCGCCGCCGCCGGGCGCGATGAGCGGCGTGGCAATGCCGGCGGCTGCGAAGATGATGGCGGAGCAGGGCATGGCCGCCGCGCAGGTGAGCGGCACCGGCCGCGACGGCCGCATCACCAAGGGCGACGTCATTGCCGCTGCCGCGGCCGGCGCGAAAGCGCCCGCGGCGCCGCCCGCCGCGGCCGTGGCGACGGTGCGCCCGGCGCTGCCGGAGGTCAAGGCGCCGATCGACCTGACCGGACTGGCCGACCGGCCCGAACAGCGGGTGCCGATGTCGCGCCTGCGCCAGCGGGTGGCCGAGCGTTTGGTGCAGTCGCAGTCGACCGCGGCCATCCTGACGACGTTCAACGAAGTCAACATGCAGCCCCTGCTGGAGCTGCGCAACAAGTACAAGGACAAGTTCGAGAAGGAGCACGGGGTCAAGCTCGGCTTCATGTCCTTCTTCGTCAAGGCGGCCGTCGCGGCGCTGAAGCGCTATCCGGTGGTCAATGCCTCGGTCGACGGCAGCGACATCGTCTACCACGGCTACTTCGACATCGGCATCGCGGTCGGTTCCCCGCGCGGCCTCGTCGTCCCGATCCTGCGCGACGCGGACCAGCAGACCTTCGCCGACATCGAGAAGAAGATCGCCGACTTCGGCAAGCGGGCCGGCGAAGGCAAGCTCGGTCTCGAGGAACTCACCGGCGGCACCTTCTCGATCTCCAATGGCGGCGTGTTCGGATCGATGCTGTCGACGCCCATCATCAATCCACCGCAGAGCGCGATCCTGGGGATACATGCAACCAAGGAGCGCCCCGTGGTGGAAAACGGCCAGATCGTGATCCGGCCGATGAACTACCTGGCGCTGTCCTACGACCATCGGATCATCGATGGACGCGAGGCGGTGCTGTCCCTGGTGGCCATGAAGGAAGCGCTGGAGGATCCGGCGCGTCTGCTGCTTGAGGTGTGAACCACGGGAGAGACGCGATGACGATGGCCGACGAACTCGAGAAGCTCCATCGACTGCTGCAGAACGGGGCGCTGACGCAGGCGGAATTCGACGCGGCCAAGGCGCGTCTGCTCGCCGGCACAGCCGGCGGTGCGGGGACCGAGCTGGCGATCAACCGGCTGCGACTCTCCGACAGGGACAAGTGGATCGCCGGCGTGTGCGGCGGGGTGGCGAGCGTCACCGGTGTCGACGCCTGGATCTGGCGCCTGCTGTTCGTGCTGGGCATGCTGGCCGGGGGGTTCACCGCCATCCTGTACATCATCCTGTGGATCTTCGTGCCGCGCGAAGGGCAGTAGCGCACGGGAACTGACAACTCGGAAGGGACCATGGCCAAGAACTTCGACGTCGTCGTGATCGGCGGCGGACCCGGTGGGTACATCGCGGCGATCCGCGCGGCCCAGCTCGGTTTTGCCGTCGCCTGCATCGACGACTGGAAGAACGCGCAGGGCGGACCGGCTCCGGGCGGCACCTGCACCAACATCGGCTGCATTCCGTCGAAGGCGCTGCTGCAGTCGTCCGAGCACTACGAGCACGCGGGACACCACTTCAAGGACCATGGGATCCAGATCGGGAGCCTCGGCCTCGACCTCGCGAAGATGCTCGCGCGCAAGGACACCGTCGTGAAGCAGAACAACGACGGCATCCTGTACCTCTTCAAGAAGAACAAGGTCGCGTTCTTCCACGGTCACGGCAGCTTCGCCGGACGGACGGAGAAGGGATACGAAATCGCGGTGGCCGGCGCAGCCGCCGAGACGCTGACCGCGAAGCACGTGATCGTCGCCACCGGGTCCAGCGCGCGGCCACTGTCAGGGGCCCCCTTCGACGAGAAGCAGGTCCTGTCGAACGATGGCGCCCTGGCGATCCCGAGCGTGCCCAAGCGGCTTGGCGTGATCGGCGCGGGTGTCATCGGCCTCGAGATGGGTTCGGTGTGGCGGCGGCTTGGCTCGGAGGTGACGATCCTCGAAGCCCTCCCGGCCTTCCTCGGCGCGGTCGACGACCAGATTGCGCGGGAAGCGGCCAAGGTCTTCGGCCGCCAGGGCCTGAAGATCCACCTCGGGGTGAAGATCGACGCGGTCAAGGCGGATCGCAAGGGCGTGACGGTGACGTACGCCGATTCGAAGGGAGAGCCGCAGACGCTCGCGGTCGACAAGCTGATCGTGTCGATCGGGCGCGTGCCCAACACCGCGGGACTGAGCGGCGAGGCCGTCGGCCTGAAGATCGACGAACGCGGGTTCGTCGAGGTCGACGACGCGTGCCGCACGAACCTGCCGAACGTGTGGGCCGTCGGCGACGTCGTGCGCGGCCCGATGCTGGCGCACAAGGCGGAAGAGGAGGGAGTGGCGGTCGCCGAGCGGATCGCCGGCCAGCACGGACACGTCAACTTCAACACGATTCCGTGGGTCATCTACACGTCGCCCGAGATCGCGTGGGTGGGACAGACGGAGCAGCAGCTCAAGGCCGCGGGCCGCGCCTACCGGGCGGGCACTTTCCCGTTCGCGGCGAATGGTCGGGCACGCGCGCTGGGCGACACGGCCGGTCTGGTGAAGTTTCTCGCGGACGAGAAGACCGACGAGATCCTGGGCGTCCACATCATCGGTCCCTTCGCCTCGGAACTGATCTCGGAGGCTGTCGTCGCGATGGAGTTCCGCGCTTCGAGCGAGGACATCGCACGGATCTGCCATGCCCACCCGTCGCTGTCGGAGGCGACCAAGGAAGCGGCGCTCGCCGTCGACAAGCGCGCGCTGAATTTCTGAAGCGCGGATGACCGTCCGCGACGTCTTCAACGCGCATCTGGCCGCGCGGGGCTACAGCGCGGACGCGTCGCAGTTGTCCGCTCTCCAGCGCCTGCAGCGACTCGAAGACGACTGGCGCGCCTACAAGAGGCAGCGGTCGAACGCGCTGAAGAAGCTGCTGGCGCGGCCGCCGGTGCCGCGCGGCGTGTACCTCTGGGGCGGCGTCGGGCGCGGCAAGAGCTTCCTGATGGACGCGTTCTTCGCGACGGTGCCGGTGCTGCGCAAGACGCGACTGCACTTCCACGAATTCATGCGCAGCGTGCACCGCGAACTCGACGACGTGAAGGGCATGCAGGACCCGCTCGACGAGGTCGCGCGCCGGATCGCAAGGCGCCATCGGCTCGTCTGCTTCGACGAGTTTCACGTGTCGGACATCGCCGACGCGATGATCCTGCATCGCCTGCTGTCGAAGCTGTTCGAACTGAACATCGGCTTCGTCATGACGTCCAACTACGCGCCCGACCAGCTGTATCCGGACGGACTGCACCGGGACCGCCTGCTGCCGGCGATCGACCTGCTGAACGAGCGCCTCGATGTCGTGCAGGTCGAGTCGGGCATCGACTACCGGCAGCGTGCCATGGAGAACATCGAGGCCTACCTGACGCCATGGGGGCCGACGGCCGAAGCCGCGCTGGCGGGCGCCTTCGAGCGCATCGCCGAGGCCGAGGACGACGACCCGACCCTGGAGATCGAGGCGCGGCGAATACGTGCGCGGCGTCGCGCCGGCGGCGTGGTCTGGTTCGACTTCGCGGTGCTGTGCGGCGGCCCGCGCTCGCATGCGGACTATCTCGAGATCGCCGCGCAGTTCCATACCGTGCTGCTCTCGAATATTCCGCGCATGAGCGCCGGTCAGGCCTCCGAGGCGCGGCGGTTCACCTGGCTGGTCGACGTCCTGTACGACCATCGGGTGAAGCTGCTGGCTTCGGCCGAGGCGGCGCCGATCGAGCTTTACACGGCGGGTGCCCTGTCGAACGAGTTTGCGCGGACCGCGTCGCGCCTCACGGAGATGCAGTCCCGGGAGTACCTCGATGCGCCGCGGCGCGCCGTGGTGCAGCGTGTCTGATCGCCACCGGTCAGCGCAGCCGGGGCGACGGGCGTTAAGTCATCCATGAGACCCACGCTCTTAGTGCTGCTTCTCTTCGTGGCGCTCCCGGCGAGCGCCAGCGATTTCGGCGCCCGCTACCCGGCAGGATCGATCAGCGACTCGGCACGCGCCGAGACCGCGCTGCGCGAGGCGGACGCCGAAGAGTCCCGCATCGAGCGCGATTCCAAGGCACGCGAAGCCGAGTGCCACAAGGGATTCCTGGTCAATCGCTGCCGGGATGCGGTCCGCCGCGACAAGCTGTCTGCTGAACGCGAGGTACGGCGCGTGAGGGTCGAGGCGCATGACCTGGAGCGGAAGCTCAAGGCAGAGGCGGCCGCCCGTAGCCGCGCGGAGGCTGCGACGAAGGCCGAACAGGCGGTCGGCCCGAGCCCGGCGAAAGCGCCCGGCAAGGACGCGTCAACCGGCTCTTCGCTGACTCCCGAAGAGGAGGCGCGCAACCGCGCCGATTACGAAAAGCGGATCGCCGACAAGCAAATGGAAGCAGCACGCGAGCAGGCGAGGGCGCAGGAGCGTGCTGACAACGAACGCGCCTACCGGGAAAAGCAGGCAGAGGCCGAGCGGCGGGCGCAGCAGAAGGCCGCCGAGCGCAAGCAGGCGGAGGAACGGCGGGCGGAACGCCGCAAGCAGGTCGAGGCGCAGGAGGCGCAACGCGAGGAAGTGCGTCGCCAGGCCGAGGCGGCCGCGAAGGGC